>JAOPXW010000410.1 GCA_025964935.1 Friedmanniella sp.
GCCGGTCGGGCGGCAAGGGACCCACCAGGGTGCTGGGGGTGGATCGGCCCTGGTGGGGACCGATTTCGCGTAACCCGCCCCCCGGCGGGGTGTCGTGGCTACGATCGCCGGAGATGTCTGCCGAACCCGTGGCTGGGGCCCCACGACCCGGGACCCCGCCCGCGGTCGGATCGCCCCCACCCCCACCGCCCGCGCCGCCCCGGGTCACGGTGATCACGCCCGCGTACAACATCGAGCCCTACGTCGCCGAGGCGATGACGGCCGTGCTGGCCCAGACCGTCACGGACTTCGAGTACCTCGTCGTCGACGACGGGTCGCAGGACCGGACCGCCGACATCGCCCGGCAGCTCGCCCGCTCCGACGCCCGCATCCGGGTCGTCGAGGGAGACCATGCCGGTTCGGCGGCCGCCCGCAACCTCGCCCTGACGGTGGCGCGCGGGACCTACGTCGCCTTCTGCGACGGGGACGACCGCTGGGACCCGCAGTTCCTCGAGCGTTCGCTGGCCACCCTCGAGTCGGCGCCGCCGGAGGTCGGGGCGGTGTTCAGCGCCTTCCGGCACATCGACGAACGGGGGCGGCGCGGCCTGACCGCCCGCTACGCCGAACCCGGGGACTACGACGCGGAGCGCATGCTGGCCGGGAGCTGTCCCCCCGGCAACGGGAGCTGCCTGGTGCTCCGGCGGTCCTGTTTCGCCGAGGCCGGTCTGTTCGACGAAGACCTCGACAGCTGCATCGACCTGGACATGTGGATGCGGATCCAGCTCGACTCGCAGACCCCGCTGTTCCGCTTCCTGCCCGAGGTCCTCGTCGAGTGGCGTCGGCGGCCCGGCTCGATCAGCTCCGACGACGGCAAGCGGGTGGACGGGCTGGCCGAGATGCTCCGTCGGTACGGAGCCGTGCTGTCCCGCCGGTCCCGGGGGGCCGCCCACATCTGGCCGGCCGTGATGGCCTTCACCGCGGGCCGGGACCACACCGGCCGCACCTGGCTCCAGGTCGTCCGTCGCGACGAGCCCTGGTTCTTCGTCCGGGGCCGCAACGGGTTCGCGCTCAGCGTGTTCGCGATCCTCGGACCGCGGTGGGGGCGCGCGCTGCAGCGGGTCGCCGCCCGGGGCGCGAGCCTGGTGGCCCGACTCCCGACCCGCCTGCTTCCGACGCGCCTGCTTCGGGGCCACCCGGTCCGGGCCGTTTCAGACCCACCCGCCTCGCTGGTCAGCGTGACGGGGGCAGCGCCGCCAGGACCGCGCGGCTGATCAGGGCCGTCCCGGCGGGGTTGGGGTGGTCCCCGTCGTCGGCCAGCAGCCCGGTCGGGTCATCCCCACCGCGCCCCTTGAACGGGGTGTAGAGGTCGACGCAGCGGGCGGCCGCGGTGCGGGCCGCTTCGCAGATGGCGGAGTCGGCGGCACGGGTGATGGCGTCGCTCCAGTCCAGGTAGCCGTCGCTCTCGGCTCGGGCTCCGACCCGGCCGTCGGCGAACACGTTCCAGTACGTCGTCACCAGCACCGTCCCCGGCTCGGCGTCGGGTCGCAGCCGGTCGAGCTCGCTCAGCACCCGGTCGAGCCGTCCGGCCATGGCGTCCACGTCGGGTCCGTAGCACGAGGCCGCGCAGCCGCCCTTCCGCCACCGGTCCAGATCGCCGCCCAGGTCGTTGGCCCCGATCGTGACCACGACGACCGCGGCGTCGCCGGCCTCGCGGCGTACGGTCGGGTCGTCGCTGAGCCGGGTGGCCACGTCGGTGGTCCGGGCCCCGTTCTGCCCCTCGTGGTCGACCGCCACCGGCCGGTGCTCGCGCTGGGCCAGCAGCCGGCCGAAGGCGGTGATGTAGTCGGTGCAGTCGCAGTGGTAGCCGGTGGTGACCGAGTCGCCGAGTCCGAGGACGCGTACGGTGCCGGCTGGTGTCGGGTGCTGGGGAGTGGCCCCGGCGGCACTGCAGCCGGTCAGCAGCAGGGCGAGGACCCCGGCGGCCGCAGCGGCGGCGAGGGGCCGCGGTCGGGGTGGTGGGCGGCGCGGCCCGGGGGACACCGGCACCCGGTCACGCTAGTCGGCCCACCTGTGAGCCGGCCACGACCACGACGAACGCGGCCGGAACCTCCAGGGTCCCGACCGCGTCCGGTCTCGGTGGCGCTCGCCCGGTCAGCGGCGGAGCGACTCCAGCGTGGCGCGGGCGCCGTGCTGGTGCAGCGAGGCCAGGGCGGCCAGGTACGGCTCGGTGAAGCCCGGCTCGTCCACCAGGTCCCCGAACAGCTCCCGGTTGGCCACGAAGGCCAGGGGCTGCTCCCGCTGCGTCTTCGCGATGGCCGTCAGCTGGTCGGCGATCCGGTCCACGACCGTGATCGGCTCACCCACCTCGTCGACGGCTTCGGCGTAGCGGGCCCAGCTGGCCACGATCGTGGCCGAGCGGGTGACGTCCCGGCCGGCGGCCAGGTTCTCCCGGATGACCGGCAGCAGCCACTTGGGGATGCGGTCCGAGCTCTCCGCGCAGAGCCGGGCGACGGTGTCGCGGACGGCGGCGTTGGAGAAGCGCTCGATCAGCTGCTGCTTGTAGTCGGTCAGGTCGATGCCCGGCACCGGGGACAGCGTCGGTGTGGCCTCCAGGTCCATGTAGTCGAGCAGGAACTGCGCGAACAGGGGATCCTGGGCGACCTCGTGCACCAGCCGGTAGCCGGCCAGGTAGCCGACATAGCAGAGCGCCTGGTGGCTCGCGTTCAGCAGCCGCAGCTTCATCAGCTCGTACGGCTCCACGTCGGTGACCACCTGCACGCCGACGTCCTCGTACGGCGGACGGCCCAGCGAGAAGCTGTCCTCGAGCACCCACTGGGTGAACGGCTCGCAGACCACCGGCCAGGCGTCGGTGACGCCGAACCGCTCGGCCACCTGGGCCCGGTCCTCGTCGGTGGTGACCGGGGTGATCCGGTCGACCATCGAGTTGGGGAACCGGACCTGGCTCGCGACCCAGTCACCCAGCTCGGGATCCCGCAGCCGGGCGAAGGCGGTGAACACCTCCTGCGCCACGTGGCCGTTGCCCTGGATGTTGTCGCAGGACATCACCGTGAACGGCTCGACGCCCCGGTTGCGACGGCGGACGAGGGCCTCGGTCACCAGCCCGAAGACCGTCGCGGGGACGGCGCCCGGCTGCAGGTCGGCCTTGACCGCCGGGTTCTCCCCGTCGAACTCCCCGGTCACGGGGTGGAAGTTGTAGCCGCCCTCGGTCACGGTCAGCGAGACGATCCGGGTCGAGGGGTCCGCCATCTTCTCGATCACGGCCTCGGCGTCGTCGGGGGCGTACAGGTACTCCACGATCGACCCGATGATCCGGGGCTCCCAGCCACCGGCGGGGTCCTTCAGCACCAGGGTGTAGAGACAGTCCTGGGCGTCCATGGCCTGTCGCATCCGGAGGTCGAACGGCATCACGCCGACCCCGCAGATGCCCCAGTCCAGGGCCTTGCGCTGCTCCATCAGGGCGTCGAGGTACATCGCCTGGTGGGCGCGGTGGAAGCCGCCGACCCCGAAGTGCACGATGCCTGTCCGTACCTGGGTGCGGTCGTAGCCGGGCCCGGGGACCGACAGGGACCCCAGGGTCGCGTTGCTCAGTGGCCGGCTCATCGACGGGTCACTTGACCGCGCCGAGCGAGAGACCCTGGACCAGCTTGTCCTGGGCGGCGAACCCGGCGATCAGCACCGGCAGCGAGACCGCGGTGGCGGCGGCGCAGACCTTGGCCAGGAACAGGCCCTGGGAGGTGACGAAGCTGGTCAGGAAGACCGGGGCGGTCTGGGCCACGATGGAGGTCAAGGTGTTGGCCAGCAACAGCTCGTTCCAGCTGAAGATGAAGCAGATCAGGGCGGTGGCCGCGATCCCGGGGGAGATGATCGGGACGATGATGCTGCGCAGCGTCCGGACCAGCCCGGCTCCGTCGATGGCGGCGGCCTCGAACAGCTCGACCGGGATGTCGGCCAGGAAGGACCGCAGCATCCAGACCGCGATCGGGAGGTTCATCGCGGTGTAGAGGATGACGATGAAGTTGATGTTGTCGAGCACGCCGATCGTCTTGGCGATGATGTAGAGCGGCAGCAGGCCACCGACGGCGGGCAGGAACTTCGTGGACAGGAAGAAGAACATCACGTCGGTCCACTTCTCGACGGGCTTGACCGAGAGGGCGTACGCCGCGGGGATCGCGAGCAGGATCACCACGATGGTCGAGACGACCGATGCGGTCACCGAGTTGATCAGCGGCGGCCAGGGGCTGGCCCCGGAGGACGCGCCGAAGAACTCGCGGTAGCCGTCCAGGGTCAGCGGGGCGAAGAAGCTCGGCGGGTTCGTCGCCGCGTTGAACTCGCTGTGCAGGCTGGTCAGCAGCATGTAGAAGACCGGGAACACGAAGAGGATGCCGATCACCCAGGCGAGCAGGCCCAGGGCGAAGTTGGCCCGGCGGGAGCCCAGGTGGCGGGCGCGGGCGTTGGAGGCCCGCCGGCTGGCGGCGAGCTTGGAGGGCGCGGAGGCCAGAGCGGTGGTCACGTCAGTTCCCTTCCTCGAACAGGCTGGACAGGGTGCGCAGGGTGAAGGTCGCGATGATGATCGTGCCGATCACGACGATCACTCCCTGGGCGGAGGCCAAGCCGTAGTCCTGGGCGTTGTAGAGCGTCTGGTAGATGGTGTACGGCAGGTTGGCCGTCCCGTAGGCGCCGGCGGTCATGGTGAAGACCGAGTCGAACTGCTGGATGATGTAGATGGTGCCGAGCAGTCCGGCGAGCTCGAGGTAACGGCGCATGTGGGGCATGGTCATGTTGGCGAAGGTCTGCCACGTGCCGGCCCCGTCCACCTGGGCGGCCTCCATGATGTCGCCGGGTCGCGACTGCAGCCCGGCCAGCAGGATGAGGGTCATGAACGGCGTCCACTGCCAGATCAGTTCGCCCATGATCGCCAGCCGGGGGAAGTCGGTGATCCAGTCGGGCTGCGGGGCCGAGGCGCCGAAGATCTGGGTGAGCACGCCGTTGAAGAGGCCGTACTCCGGGTTGTACATCGCGTGCTTCCACAGCAGGGCCGCCGCGACCGGGACGACCAGGAACGGCGCGATCATCATGGTGCGGACGGCGCCGCGGCCGAGAAAGTCACGGTTGAGCAGCAGCGCGATGCCCAGGCCGAACGCCAGGGAGACCAGGACCACGGTGACGGTCAGCAGGATGGTGAAGAACACGCTCGCCCGCAGGCCCGGGTCGGTGAAGACGGTCGCGAAGTTCTGCAGCGTCCCGAACGCGATCTCGTCGGGATAGTTGGCGTTCCAGTTCGTGAACGAGACCACCAGCGTCGCCAGGAACGGCAGCTGGGTCATGATGACGACGAAGACGAGGGCGGGGAGCAGGGGGACCCGGCGGAGCCAGCCCTTCTTGTTCAGCCAGCGCTCGTTGAAGGGACGGGTGTCCTTCGGCTTGCTTGGCTTCGGTTCGTTCTTCTCGGAGCGGACGGGTGTCGCGGTTGCGGTGGCCATCGCGGGCTTCTTCCTGAGTCGGCTGGGGTGAGGTGCTGGCCGGGGCCGGCCAGGAGCCGGGGCGGCGCGGTCGGGCCGGGAACCGGTCCGGGGGCCGAGGCCCCCGGACCGGACCGGACTACTTGCCCTGGTACTTCTTGGCGACGGTCTCGGCCAGCTTCTGGCCGTTGTTGAGGGCGTCGTCGACGGTCGTCTTGCCCGCGATCACCCCGGACACGTCCTGGGAGACCTTGGTCCCCAGGTCGGTGAACTCGGGGATGTCGACGAACTGGATGCCGACGGTGGGCCGGGGCTGGACGCCCGGGTTGGTCGGGTCAGCGCTCTCGATGGCCTTCAGGGTGGCCGGGGCGAACGCGCCGGCGGCCTTCAGGTAGTCGGCGTTCTTGTAGGTCGACTCACGCTTGCCGGCGGGGACGGTGGCCCAGCCGTCCTGCGCCCCGACGAGCTCCTCGTACTTCTTGGAGCTGGCCCACGAGATGAACTTCCAGGCGTCGTCGGTCTTGGTGCTCTTCTTCTCCATCGCCCACGACCAGGCGTACAGCCAGCCGGCGGACTTGGTCATCTTGACGGGAGCCTGGGCGTAGCCCATCTTGCCCTTGACCGGGGAGTTGTCGGCCTCCAGCGAACCGGCGGCGGAGGTGGCGTCGTACCACATGGCGACCTTGGACTGGGTCGTGGCGGTCAGGCACTCGGCGAAGCCGGCCTGTGCCGCACCCGACTCGCCGTGGGCCTTCACCAGGTCGGTGTAGAAGGTCACAGCGGCCTTGAACTCGGGCGCGTTCACCTTGGGGGTCCAGTCCTTCTCGAACCAGGTGCCACCGAAGGTGTTGACCACCGTGGTGAGCGGGGCGAAGACCTCGCCCCAGCCGGGGAGCCCCCGCAGGCAGATCCCCTTCATGCCCGGCTGAGCGCCGTCGGCCTTGGCCGCGGCGGCCGCGACCTCGTCCCAGGTGGGGGTGTCGCTGAGCTTGACCCCGAGCTTGTCCATGACGTCCTTGCGGTACATCAGGAACGAGGACTCACCGTAGAACGGCTCGCCGTAGAGCTTGCCGTCCGGGCCCTTGAGGGACGCGGTCATGGCCGGGAAGATGTCGGCCTGGTTGAAGTCCTTGTCGTCCTTGTAGGCCTGGATGTCCTCCAGCGGGGTCAGCCAGCCGTTCTTGGAGTAGAACGGGATCTCGAAGTTCGACAGGGTCGCGACGTCGAACTGGCCCGACTGGTTGGCGAACTCCTGCGCGGCCTGGTTGCGCATGTCGTTCTCCGGCTTCACGGTGAAGTTCACCTTGATGCCGGACTCCTTCTCGAACTCGCCGATGTGCTTCTGCAGCGCGAGCATCTGCGGGTTGTTCACCATCAGCACGTTGATGGAGTGGTCGGACGTGCCGCCACCGCTCGTGCCGCCGCCGCCGCCGGCGCCGCTACAGGCCGCGGTCGCCACCAACAGTGCGGACAGGCCTGCGGCTGCCGCCGCCTTGTGAGTCCAGCGCATCTGGAGTCGTTCCTTTCGTGGGGTTGTCCCTTGAGCAGGGATGGAGGCCTGGATCGGCCGTCTCAGAGCAAGGCGAGGAGCCGCCCGAAGGGACTTCTCACCATTCGCCCGCACCGCCGTCGGCCCGGCCGAAGGCGCGGACTGCGGGCGAAGCAGGTCACTGTCGAAGGACAGGGAACGGGGGAATGACGCGCCGGAGCAGAAGGTGAGGACGGCCGGGAGGGGTTGTGCCCCCGTACGGCTCGCCTCGGATCAGATCCGGGCCACGGCGACTGTCGGGACGCGAGGAGAGGGTGGGCGGGAACGGCCGGGGTCGGTACGCAGGCCGGCGCCGGCTGGCGCTGTCCCGCTGCGAGTCCCATCGTGCCCATCACCCGATCTCACGCTGATCAGTAGTCGTTGCGCCGCAGACCCGGGCCGTGCCCGAGCCTGCATGCCGTGCTGCGTATATGTATAACCTAAGAGCCCGGGTGGTGACCAGTTCTGTTGGCTTGTCGCCCGAATGTTTCCGAAATGAGTCCTCCCGAGCTCAACTGGTCACGCTACGTGGACCAACCAGACGCAACTCACCGCAGATGAGGCGAACGGCGGCCGCTGTGAACGATCTGACCGCCACGACTGTGCCCGGATGCGCCCGATCTTCCTCGCGCAGTCGACCCCGACCAGAACGCTCATTCTCAGGAAACTGCCCCCGACCCGCCGACCGCCGCCGCCCCGGGCGCGATGGGGTCGCGCAAAACTAGACTGGGCCACGTGTCCGACATCCCCGTAGGTTCTCCGCCGACCCCCTCCGGACGGCACGCCGCCCCCGGCGGCTGGTATCCCGACCCGGCGGCGGATGGGCAGGAGCGCTACTGGGACGGCTGGCAGTGGTCGCGCAACACCCGCCCGGCCGAGCGGGCCGAGGCCCCACGCCCCGGGCCGACGGGCTCGACCCCGCTGGCCCCCCTGCCCCCCGGAGCCCGGGCGGTGGCCACCGCGGACGGCGTACGGCTGGCCGGCTGGTGGTGGCGCGCGCTGGCCGCGACGGTCGACAGCCTCTTGATCTCCCTGATCATCACCCCGGTCACCCTCGCGGTCTACCGACCGACCATCGAGGCCATGGTCACCTGGTTCCGTGCGGCGATGGCGGCGGCCTCGGCCGGGGGACAGCCCCCGCCCACGCCGGACGTCACCAACCTCGTCTCGGCCTCCGACCAGTTCCTCGTGATCGCCGCGACCCTGGTGGTGGGCATGGCCTTCCACGTCCTGTTCCTGCGCTGGCGGGGGGCGACCCCCGGCAAGCTCCTGTGTGGGATGCGGGTGGTTCCCGTGGACCGCGGTCGCTCGACCGAGCGGCTCGGCTGGGCGACCGTCGTGATCCGTGCCGCGGTCTGGGTGGTACCCAACGCCAGCAGCCTGCTGACCCTGGTTCGGATCGCCGACGTGCTCTTTCCCTTGTGGCAGCCGCGTCGGCAGTCGCTACACGACTTGGCGGCCCGGACGCAGGTCATCCGGCCGCTGCGCTGACCTCGCCGGGGCCGACGCTGCCGGCCCGGGACCGGTGCTGATCAACTCGGCCCGGTCCGGCTGTCTATAGTGAACCGCGGTCGGGTGCGGGGGCACCTGGGCCGGGCCCACCGGTGACGGCGGCTCGGGGCCGCGGGCGAGAGGGACGACGACATGCCGTCTCGGCGTCCCCACCCCCGCCGCCGCAGCGGGCTCGGCTGGCTCGTGGCGGCCAGCCTCGGCCTGGCCACGAGCGTCGTGGCCCTGCCCGCCGCCGCCGACGCGGGCGACGGTGCCCTCATCGTGGTGGTCGATGTCGACGTCGACGGTGACGGCGAGTACTCCGCCCCGACCGACGTGCCGCAGCCGGGCATCGAGGTGGCCGTGTCGGACGCCGGTGGCACCTCGGTGCGGGGGGTGACCGACGAGGTGGGCCGGTTCACCCTCGAGCCCGGCGGCAGGCTGACCGGCGGTCGCTACTTCGTCGTCGCCACCGTGCCCGCCTGGCTCCCCGACCTCACGCCGGTCCCCGCGAGCCAGACGTACGCCGCCTTCAGCACCAGCGTCGACGTGTCGCTGGGCCCGCAGACCGTCCGGATGGGGGTCGCCCAGCGGGCCCTGCGGTCCCGGGTGGTCGTCCCGGCCACCCCCGGCCCGGCGCTGACCACCCCCGCCCCGGCCGCGCCGGCCCCGCGCTACGCGATGGGTGACCTGGTCTGGAAGGACCTGAACGCCTCCGGCACGCAGGACCCCGGTGAGCCCGGGGTGCCCGGGGTGGCGGTCCAGCTGCTCGACCGCGACGCCAGGCTGGTCGCCTCGACGCTCACCTCCGCGACCGGCCGCTACACCTTCGACCGGGTCCCCGAGGGCACCTACGCCGTCCGGTTCGCGGGCCTGCCGCCGGGGTACAAGCTCGAGGCGGCCGGGGCGGGCGGCGACCCGGGGGCCGACTCCGACCCCGACGCCAGCGGGCTGACGGCCCCCTTCGTCCTCGGTCCCGAGGACCCGGGCCTGCGCGCCACCGTCCCCGAGGACCGGCTGCGGGCGACCCGGTTCGACCCCGGGGTCGACGCCGGGCTCGTGCCCCTCACGTTCGCACTCACGAGCCGGGTGTGGCTGGACCACAACCGGGACGGCGTACGGCAGCCGGACGAGCCCCCAGCCACCGCCACCGTGTCGCTGCTGACCCCCGGCGGCGCGGTCCTGGCGTCCGCGCCCACCGACGGCCAGGGCCGCTACCTCTTCAGCGGGCTGGAGGCCGGGCGGTACCGGCTGCGGTTCGACGGGATCGGGCCCCACCGCAGCTTCACCGTCCGCTCGAGCACCGGCGGGGGCGACTCCGCCGTCTCGCCGGAGGGGACGACCGCCGTGTTCACCCTGGGGCAGAACGCTCGTCAGCTGGCTCCCGCCGACACCCTGGGCGTGACGGGCGCGGACTTCGTCAACGCCAGCCTGGGGGCGGGGCTGGTCGAGAGCTTCAGCCTGGGGGACACGGTCTGGCGCGACCACAACGGGGACGGGGTCCGGGCGCCGGGCGACGAGGGGGTCGGGGGCGTCCGGGTCAGCCTGCTCGACGAGGCCGGCCGGGTGCTGGCCCGGGAGACGACGACCCGAACCGGGGCGTACGACTTCGAGGGCCTGGCCGCCGGCGTCTACCGCATCCGGGCCACCGGATGGTCGTCCGGGCTCGTGGTGACCGGCCGCCACTGCGGGGCCGACCGGTTGCTGGACTCCGACGCCGCGTCCGACGGGCGGAGCGACCCGGTCCTGCTGTCGGAGGAGAACCCGGCCGACCCGGGCGTCGACGTCGGACTGCGGAGCCGGCACCGGGCGTCGGCCGAGCTCGGCGCGGTGGCCGCGGCCGCGACACCCCCGGGCGGACCTGTCGACGACCACGCGGTCGCGACCGGGAGCACCTCGCTCCCGCTCGCGTTCCTGGTCGGCGGGCTCGGGCTGCTGACCGGTGCCGCGATCGTGCTGACCCGCCGGCTCCGTCGGGGCTCGCGGGACTGACCCCGGTCGCGGGTTCGCGGCCCGCTCAGAGATGCGGCACGGTCAGGGGGTGACGCCCCACCCGGCCGGGTCCACGCCGCCCGGCACCCCACCCGCCGGGTCGTACGGCTCCCGGGTGAACACGAACGTGGCGACGTCCAGGTGCTGGACCCGGCCGTCCCCGCCGCGCACGACGCGCATCGTCTCGCCCGCGTAGTAGCCGTCGAGGCCGACCCAGCGGTCCGGGCCGTCGGCCCGGAAGCCGCCGGACCGGCTGCCGCCCGGCATCACCAGCTCCAGGCGGCCGCCCGGCCGCAGCCGGCACAGGGCGAGCAGCGGACCCCAGTACCAGGCCCCGGTCAGCTCCAGCAGCGAGACGTCGAGCCCCTCGTCGGGCCGCCAGGGGGCGGGGAGCCGCGGCTCGTGCTCGGCCAGCACGTCGAGCAGGTCGTCGCCGAGGACGCCGAGCGTCGGGCCGGTGGTGGCGTTGGCCAGGCTGACCACCCCGGTGCCGGTCTCGGTCTCCACGGCCACGTTGGCCACGAACCCCGGCATGGACCCGCCGTGGCCGACCAGGCGGCGACCCCGGCTCCGGCGCAGCTGCAGTCCCAGCCCCCATCCGGTGGTCCAGGTGTCCGCGTCGTCCACCGGACCGGCCACCGTCATCTCGGTCAGGGTGTCGGGGGCCAGCACCTCGCCCACGTCGCCGAGCAGGAACCGCGCCCACCGGCCGAGGTCGCCGACCGTCGACCAGAGCTGGCCCGCCGGGGCCATCGCGCCGGCGTCCTCGGTCGGCTCGGGGAGCAGCAGGTCGGCGTACGGGTGCACGGCCCAGCCCCGCGCGCTCCCGGGGCGGGGTGCCGCGCTGGTCGAGGTCAGCTCGAGGGGACGCAGGATCTCCTGCTCGATCACCGAGAGGCAGGAGCGGCCCCGGTGTCGGGCCACGATGGCCCCCAGCACGGCGAAGCCGACGTTCGAGTAGTGCAGCCGGGTGCCGGGGGTGTGCCGCAGGGCCTCGCCGGCGAGGTCGTCGGCCAGGACCGCGTACGGGCCGCCGGGGACCCGCTCCCACCACGCGCCCGGTGCCTCCGAGGTCAGACCCGAGGTGTGGTTGAGGAGCTGGGCGATGGTCGCGGCGCCGACCCCGGACCCGGGGTGGTGGCTCTCGGCGGTGTCGGTCAGGGCCAGCCTGCCCTCGTCCCGCAGCCGGAGCACGGCCACGGCGACGAAGGTCTTGGTGATCGACCCGATCCGGTACTGGGTGTCGGCGGTCGGGGCCCGACCCGCCACGGTGCCGCAGCCTCCGGTCCAGACCAGCCCGCCGTCACGGACGACGCCGGCGACCAGCGAGGGGGCCCGGCCCGTCCGCTGATGGGTGGCGAGCCGGTATCGCAGCAGATGGTCGGTGGTGGACAGCACGGAGCCATTCTGTCCGGAGTGCGGACAAGACCCGAGCCCCGCCCCTGGGGTGTTCGCCTGGGTGCCGAACGGGGTTCACCTGGTCGTGCCACGCTCGCCCGATGGAGATGCGACGACGGGCGCTCGGACCCGCGACGGCCCGCTGGAGCGACTACGTGGGCACGGTGGCCGCCGACGACGCGGACGCGGTCCTCGACGCGGGGTGCGTCGGTCAGCTGGTGAAGGGCACCCGCGTCCAGGAGAGCGGCTGCCGCCGGTCGTGGCCGATCGTCACCTTGAGGTAGTTGGTGGCGTTGGAGGAGCCGTCGATGGTGACCCGGGTCAGGTTGGGCACCGCGGTGCCCAACCGGTAGAGGTCCAGCCAGCGCGAGCCGGCCGCCAGGGGTGCGTCGTCGTTGTAGACGTGGCTGTCGCCGTTGAACAGGTAGACCGGGCGTCCGAAGTCGGCCGACTCCCGGGCGATCGCGGCCACGATGGGCTGGAAGGCGTAGCTGTCGGCGAAGGTCAGCCCGGCCACGGTGGGGTCGAACATGTCGGCCTGGGTCAACAGCACCACGGCCTCGTCGTGACGCTGCTTCGCCTGCGCGAACGTGTCGTGGAGCGTCGCGATCGTGGACGCGGTCCGGCCCAGCACCTCGGCCGTCTGCTCCGGGGTCGCGGTGGTGTGGCCGGTCCATGGCAGCAGGCCGTTGTTGCTGCCGACGATGTGCAGGGCGGCGAAGCTGATGTTGTCGCGGGTGAAGCGGACGTTCTCCGGATAGCCGTCCACGGCATCGGAGGTGACCCGGGCCGGCTGCTGGCCCAGCGTCTGGTCCGGAACCGGGAAGAAGGTCCGACGGATGGCGGTGAGGCGGTCCAGCGGGTCGTAGCCACCGTTGTTGGGTCGGTGGCAGTCGGTCCACTCGTTGTCGCCGACGGTGTAGACGAGCGGGTCGCGGAGCTGGTCGAAGTCGGCCCGGACGGTGGAGAAGTACTGGTCGCTGCACACCGTGGATCCGCTCTTGATGTCGCCCAGGTGCGTGACCAGACGGACGTCGCGGTCGGCGTTGAGCTGGGCGATCTTGGCCGGGAAGGTGGCCAGCTGGTCACTGCCGTACGGGATGTCGCCGATGACGGCGAAGGTGTAGCCGGACCGGTCCTTGTCGTGGGACCCGCCGGCGACGGCCAGAGGCGCGCTGCCCAGGGTGAGGGCGGTGACGGCGGCCACGGCCAGGGTGGTCGTGCGGATGCCGCGCCGCGTCGTACCGATGCTGCGCCTGGTCGAAAGGATGCTACGCATGGGGTTCTCCTACCCGAGAGGGACGCCCAGCCTCGCCACCACGGCTGTCGGGCCGGCGACCGGCCGGGGCCCGGCCGGCGAACAGTCGGCGAACACCTCGTCGGCCCGGTCACGGGGTCGGCCCGGCCGCGGTCAGCGATTGTCCGGCGAAGCCCTTGTCAGCGAACGGTCAAGGCTGCTAGGCATTCTATGAATCCACCGGTTCCGGTCGATCCCAGCACGAATGAGGCGAGCGGAGCTCGCACCGAGGGGGTTGTTGTGAGGTTCAGAACAGGACTGCCGACGGCGGCGGTGACATTGGGGGCGGTGGTGGCCCTGGTGGCCGCGCCCGCGCTGGCGAGCACCCCGGTCGGAGCGGAGACCCCGGTCACCGTCGACTCCGCCTACGTCAAGGCCAACGGGCGCACCCCGTCGGCCACCGACGCCATCACCGCCTGCGGGGCCAACCGACGCCAGCAGAACGAGCCGTCGGCCGCGGTCGACCCGCGCAAGCCCTCGATCGTGGTGGCCGGGTCCAACGACTACTGCACGGTGGAGCTGGCGGGCGGCACCTGGGCCGGCTTCTACCGCAGCACCACCGGCGGTCAGGCCTGGACCGACAGCCTGCTGCCCGGCTACCCGACCGACACCTCACCCGAGGGTCTGGCCAGCCCGCTCCAGCAGCGCGGTATCGCCAACGCCGGCGACCCGGTGCAGGCGTGGGACCTGCAGGGCCGGCTGTTCTACATGGGCAACGCCTTCAACCGGACCGCGCCGCAGAACGGGTCGGTCTGGGTCGCGACCTACGACCAGGACGCCGCCCACTACGTGCGCACCGTGATCGTCGGCAGCGCCGGGCCGGCGCTGAACGGCCGGTTCAACGACAAGACCGCCATCGAGGTCGACCGCGGCGTGCACAGCACGCACCAGGGCAACGTGTACGCGGCGTGGAGCCTGTTCCAGGGCCTCCACGGCAACAACTCCATCCAGTTCTCCAGGTCGACCGACCACGGCCGGACCTTCAGCCAGCCGGCCAAGATCTCGACCGGGTCCAAGGACGTGCAGTTCGCCGACATCGCGGTGACCAGCGACGGCACCGTCTACATCGCCTACCGTCAGTTCGACAGCTCTCGCGGTCACCAGGTCAACCAGGTGGCCTACGTCGTCTCGCACGACGGCGGGGCGACCTTCTCCAAGCCGGCGACGGCGGCGTTCTTCGAGCCGTTCGACGCCGCCGACTCCGCCGGGGACCCGGCGTCGGCGGCCGAGGCCCACGACCAGGCGTACGAGAACGCCGACGGTCCCGAGTCCGAGGCCGGGGAGGCATCGGTGGGGGACAGCCGGGACTGCGGCTCGGGCCCCTTCGCCTGCCAGAGCGGGTTCGTGTTCTTCCGGCACGACAGCCAGCCCCGGATCACCGCGGACCCGAAGGCCGACGACCAGCGGGTCTACCTGGTCTACGACGCGACCATCCCCGGCACCGAGCAGCCCTCGCAGACCACCTACAACACCGCCGACCCGAGCGGGGCGACCCTGCGGGTCGGTCAGGGCGGGATCTACTACACCTCCCTGAGCGGCTCGACCTGGTCCACCCCGAGTCTGCTGGCCCCCACCCCGCGGGGCCACCAGCTCTTCCCCGACATCAACGCCGACGGCGGGGTGCTGCACGCGGTCTGGCACGACAGTCGCAACGACCCGGCGTACAACGTGCAGTACCCGGCGGGCAACGACGGCGCCGTACGGGACGCCCAGGGGTTCGCGACGGCCACGAAGGGGCTGGACACCTACGCCGCCTCCTCCCCGACCAGCAGTGTGTCGTGGGCGGTGACCCGCCTGTCGGCGGACAGCCAGATGCCCAACCGGGAGATGTTCGGCGACCGGCGGGTGCCGTTCCACGGTGACTACAACTACGTCTCCTCGGTCGGGGCCTTCGCCTACAACGTCTGGACCGACACCCGCCAGGTGGCCCCGGGCGACGATCCGCGCTACCTGGGCGGCGAGGGCTTCGACGTGCTGCAGTGCCGGGTCGCCGAGGGCGACGGGACCTACGGGGCGGACACCTGCCCCAACGACGGCGGGCTCGACCAGGACATCTACGGTCGGGCGACGACCGGCTGAGCTCCGGGCGATGGGCAGGGTCCGTCGGCGCGGTGGGGGAGGGACGTGCCGGCGGGCCCACTGTCCCCGTCCGGCCGGCCTCCCAGGTCCCCGTCAGCGGCGCCGGTCAGCCCACGTGCACGTGGGGTCGCCGGCTGCGGTCGGGCTCGGCCCGGCGCAGCACCTCACGGGTCATCGGGGCGACCTCACCGACCCCCAGCAGCAGGAAGCGCAGCAGGTTGAGCAGCGGGTTGCCCTCGGTCCACTCGAAGTAGACGTGGGGGCGGCGCCCGCTCTGGTCGCGGATGTGCAGCAGCAGGGCGGCGATCGCGTTCGGCACCGTGCTGCTCTCCACGCACAGCACCCGGTAGCGGCCGTGCAGCACCTCGCCCCGCACCGCGAGCTCGGTGGCGAACTCCGACGGGTCGGTCACCGTCACCTCGAGGAAGATGACGTCCTGCTCCGCGGTCAGGTCGTTGTCGCGCAGAACCTGCCGGGTCTTGTCGCTGTACTCCTCCCGGTCGCGGCGGTCCGGCTCGTTGGCCACCAGCCGGATGGTGCGGCGGGCGCAGTCGCGGATGAAGCGCGAGGCGGTCTCGTCCAGGCTCACCGCGGTCACCCGGAGCTCGAAGGCGCGGCTGAGCCGGGACACGACCGAGACGCCGAGGATGGCGGCGATGAACACCGCCGCGATCTTGACCCCGTCGGGACGCTCGACGACGTTGGCGGCGGTCGTGTAGAGGAAGACCAGCGCCACCAGGCCGAACGCCCAGGTGAGGGCCCGCTGCCCGGCCTTGCGGGCGGCCAGGGTGACGGCCGTGGCCGCGGAGGAGATGAGGACCAGGACCCCGGTGGCGTACGCGCCCCCCTGCGCGTCCACGCTCGCATCGAAGGCCCAGGTGATGGCGAAGGCGCCGAGGATGAGGATCAGGACCAGCGGCCGTACGGCGCGGGTCCAGGCCGGGGCCATCCCGTACCGGGGCAGGTAGCGCGGGATCAGGTTCAGCAGCCCGGCCATCGCCGAGGCGCCGGCGAACCACAGGATGGCGATGGTCGACGCGTCGTAGAAGCTGCCGAAGGTCCCGCCCAGGTAGGCGTGGGCCAGGAAGGCCAGCGCGCGACCGTTGGCCGCGCCGCCGGGCGCGAACTCGGCCGCCGGGATCAGCAGCGTGGTCACGGTGCTGCTGGCCACCAGGAAGACACTCATCGTCACCGCAGCCGCGGTCAGCAGCCGCCGGGTGCCCCGGATCCGGCCTGCCGGCTCGGCCGGGTCGTCGTCGGGGTCCCCGGCCACGTGCGGCATCACCGCGACCCCGGTCTCGAAGCCGGACAGACCCAGGGCCAGCTTCGGGAACACGACCAGGGCCACCGCCACCACCATCACCGGGTTGCCGTGCTGCTGGGTCAAGGTGGTGGTCCAGTCGCTGAACAGCGAGGGCCGGGCCATGACCCGGGCGGTGGCCACCCCGATGACCACCAGGTTGAGCACCAGGTAGAGCGCGACCAGACCCACCGCCAGCCCGATGGCCTCCCCGAACCCCCGCAGGAAGACCCCGCCCAGCAGGGCCAGGAGCACCAGGGTGATGGCCAGCCGGTGGTCGTGCAGGAAGGGCGCCAGGTGCGGGTTCTCGATCAGGTGGGCCGTGGCGTCCGCCGCCGACAGGGTCATGGTGATGAGGAAGTCGGTGGCGGCGAAGCCCAGCAGGACGAGGACGAAGATCTTGCCCTTCCAGAAGGACAGCAGGTGCTCCAGCATCGCGATCGAGCCCTCCCCGTGCGGGCTCTCCTTGGCCACCCGTCGATAGACCGGGAGGGCCCCGAGCAGGGTGAGAGCGACGAGCACCAGGGTGGCGATCGGGGAGACCGCCCCGGCGGCCAGCGCGGCAATCCCGGGCTGGTAGCCCAGGGTCGAGAAGTAGTCGACCCCGGTCAGGCACATCACCCGCCACCAGCGGTGGGTCTTCTCGGTCCGGGCCGGGTCGGCGTACGGCCCCGGGTGGGAGCGGGGCTGCTCCTCCAGCCCGTCGAGCAGCCAGGCCCGCGGCGAGGGTCGCCGGCGGGCCGGACCGGGCCGGGGGGCCGTCGGCGGGGGCAGGGTGGCGCGGTCCGTGGTGACGGCGTTCTCGATGATCATGGTCCTTGGCTCGCCGACGACATGTCGGTCCTGCGGGCCGCGCCCAGGCGGGGCGGCGCCTCCAGTAGAGCCCGCAGCACGGGGGTTCCGGCCCGTACGCCGCGCATCTTGACACCGTTTTGACGCCTCCGACCGGGCGCACGGGGTGACCCGGACCGCGGAACCCGTGGGCCGGGACCGACGAAGGTCAGGCCGGAGTGAGCAGTGGGCCGAGGTCGGCGGCAGCCGTCGCGACGTCTCCACAGCCCAGGCTCTCGATCCGACGCCGGACCCGCTGCTGCGTGCCGGTGTCCCAGGCCGCGAGCCCGGCCTGGATCCGGTGCCGGTCCGTCAAGCCGAGCAGCGCACGGGCCTCGGCGGCGTTGGCCCCGTCGACCAGGGCCTCGACGGTCATCAGGAGGGGCAGGTAGCCCGGGGCACCCCCGGCCCCGGGCCAGGCCCGGTCGAACGGTCCGGCCACGGTGAAGGGCAGGTCGGCCTCGATCAGGACCGACAGCTGCTCGACCAGGCCCGCGGTGCCGGCGTCGTCGTGGCCCTCGGGGCTGATCAGGGCCGCCAGCCCCGCCGCCTCCACCACCTCCACCGCGCCCACCCAGCGCGGGGTGCGGGGGAGACCGACGAAGACCCGGACCCCGGGATCCAGGCCGCCGGCGGCCGAGACCACCCGGGCCGCGTTCTGGGCGAGGTCGTCGAGGTCCCGGAGCACCGTCTGAGCCGCGACCACGCGGACCCCGGGGACCTGCCGCCCGGCCAGGGCGAGGAGTCCGCCGGCGCCGCCGGTCACCCGGACGCTGACCTCGGTCGGGTCGTCGGACCCGGAGTGGCGGCCGACCGCCGCGAGCTGGTCGTCGGGGACGACCAGCGGACCGAAGAGGGCGGCGTCGCTACCGTGACGGCGCTCCCGGTGAGCCGCCACCGCCTGGTCGGCTGAGGTCGGCGACGAGGTGGTGAGCAGGCTGGTGTCGTCGAGCAGCCGTTCGAAGAGGCGCATGGGGGAAGGCTAGACCGCGAGGTCCCCGCCCGACCCACCCCCGTCGGGTCCGGTCCGCCGGGACCGGCCCCGGCTCAGCCGACGAGCCGGCTCAGCCCGGCCGGGTAGACGACCCCGGTCAGCTTCTCCGACTCCCGCCACAGGTCCTGGGCCATGGCGACGTCGGAGGCGGCCGCGGTCCGGCCCACCAGCGTGGGGAAGCCCTTCATCTCGCTGCGCCCGTCGGGTCCGACGTAGCTGGCGCCCGGAAGGTCCTGGGTGACCGCGTACAAGGTGGGGAGGGCGCCCATCTCGTCGCTCTGGGCCAGGAACCGGTTGGCCAGCGCCCCGATTCTGTCGACCACCGGGCTGCTGAACCCGCTGATCAGGTTGGTGGCGGCGTAGCCGGGGTGGGCGGCGAGGGCGCGCACGGGGGAGGCGTCGTTCTGCAGCCGACGCTGCAGCTCCAGGGTGAAGAGCAGGTTGGCGAGCTTGCTCTGCCCGTACGCCTGGATCCGGCTGTAGCGACGCCGCTCGAAGTTGAGGTCGGCGAGATCGATGCGGCCGGCCCGGTGCGCCCCCGAGGACACCGTCACGACCCGGTCGGTGACGTGGGGGAGGAGCAGGTTGGTCAGCGCGAAGTGGCCCAGGTGGTTGGTTCCGAGCTGCAGCTCGAACCCGTCCCGGGTGCTGCCGCGGGGGACCGCCATGATGCCGGCGTTGTTCACCAGGACGTCCAACGGGCCCTCCCAGGCCTCGGCGAACGCGCGGACCGAGGACAGGTCGGCCAGGTCCAGCTCGCGCACCTCCACCCGGCCACCCATCTCGGCGGCGGCGGCCTCGCCCCGCGCC
>JAOPXW010000034.1 GCA_025964935.1 Friedmanniella sp.
GTCACCGACGCTCGGGCAGCGGGGATCGCGGTGGCGGCGACGGTAGGTTGGGGCCGTGGACTCTGAGGCGCCGATCGGGATCTTCGACTCGGGCTTCGGGGGGCTGACGGTCGCGCGGGCGGTGATCGACCAGCTGCCGTACGAGGACCTCATCTATCTCGGCGACACCGCGCGGGCGCCCTACGGGGAGCAGCCGATCGCGATGGTACGGGAGTTCGCGCTGGAGTGCCTGGACCACCTGGTGGCCCAGGGCGTCAAGATGGTGGTCATCGCGTGCAACTCCGCCAGCGCAGCCGTGCTGCGCGACGCGCGGGAGCGCTACGACGTGCCCGTGGTGGAGGTGATCCTGCCGGCGGCCCGGCGCGCGGTCGCCGCCACCAGGACCGGCCGGGTCGGGGTCATCTGCACCGAGGCGACCGCCACCTCCCAGGCCTACGACGACGCCTTCTCCGCCGCCCCGCAGGTCGACCTCCTGACCGCGGCCTGTCCGGCCTTCGTGCCGTTCGTCGAGGCGGGCATCACCGGCGGTCCTGAGCTGCTGGCCTGCGCCGAGGGCTACCTGGCCCCGCTGCGGGACGCCGGCATCGACACCCTGATCCTGGGCGGCACGCACTACCCGCTGCTCACCGGCGTCATCTCCTACGTGCTGGGGGAGCGGGTCAGCCTGGTCTCCAGCGCGGACGAGTGTGCCAAGGACGTGTACGCCGTCCTGACCCGGCTCGGGCTGACCCACGACCAGCCCCGGGAGCCCAGCCACCGCTTCCTGACCACGGGCAGCCCCGCCGACTTCGAGGGCATCGGCCATCGGCTGATGTGCGGTATCGTCGTGGGCGTGGAGCAGTTCGCGTAGTGTCCGCGTCTGTGAAGCTCACCGTCGTCGGCTGCAGCGGTTCGGTGTCGGGACCGGAGTCGCCCGCCTCCAGCTATCTGGTCCAGGCCCCGTACCAGGGGCGGACCTTCTCCTTGGTTCTCGACCTCGGTCCCGGCGCGTTCGGCGCCCTCTACCGCTACCTCGACCCGCAGCAGGTCGACGCCTTCGCCCTCACCCACCTGCACGCCGACCACTGCCTCGACCTCTGTGCGGCGTACGTGGCCGCCCGATACTCCCCCCAGGCCCCGACCTGGCCGCGGCAGCCCGTGTACGGCCCCCCCGGCACCGCGGCTCGGCTCACCCGCGCCTACGAGGTCCCCGACCGCGACGGCCGGATCAGCGAGCCCGGACCCTCGATCGCCGACCACTTCGAGTACCACGACTGGCGGCCCGAGCAGCGGATCGGCCCGTTCCGGGTGCGCACCGCCCCGGTCGAGCACCCGGTGCCCGCCTGGGCGATCCGGGTGGAGGAGGTGGCCCCCGAGGCGACGACCGAGCGCGGCGGCTCGCTGGTCTACTCCGGCGACACGGGGCCCTGCGAGGCCCTGGTCGAGCTGGCCCGGGGGGCGGACCTGCTGCTGGTGGAGTCGGCCTTCCTGGACCGGCCGGGCAACCCCGGCGGGCTGCACCTCACCGGGGCTCAGGCCGCCGCCGCGGGCGAGCGCGCCGGGGTTGCCGCCGTGATCCTCACCCACATCCCGCCCTGGTACGACCCCGAGCAGGTCCTGGGCGAGGCGGCGCCGCACACCCGGTGCCCCGTGTCGCTGGCCTTGCCGGGCGCCTCGTGGGCCATCGGCGCCGCCTGACCGGGCCGTGCTCACCCCCGCCGGCGCGCAGGAAAACTGTCGGGCCCGGCGTTTAGGCTGCAGCCATGACTTCACGTGCCGACGGACGCTCCCTCGACCAGCTGCGGGAGGTGCGGTTCCAGCGGGGCTGGCTCGAGCAGGCCGAGGGGTCGGTGCTGGTGGAGTACGGGCAGACCCGGGTGCTGGTCGCGGCCAGTGTCACCCCCGGTGTGCCGCGCTGGCGCAAGGGCTCGGGCCTGGGCTGGGTGACCAGCGAGTACGCCATGTTGCCGCGGGCGACCAACACACGCTCGGACCGGGAGTCGGTCAAGGGCCGGATCGGCGGCCGGACCCACGAGATCAGCCGACTGATCGGCCGCAGCCTGCGAGCCGTCATCGACTACAAGGCGCTCGGCGAGAACACCATCGTGCTGGACTGCGACGTCCTGCAGGCCGACGGAGGGACCCGGACCGCCTCGATCACCGGGGCCTACGTGGCGCTCGCCGACGCGGTCAGCTGGCTCCGCGACCGCAACCTGCTCAACGGTGAGCCCCTGACCAGCTCGGTCGCCGCGGTGTCGGTGGGGGTCGTCGGCGGCACCCCGATGCTCGACCTCTGCTACACCGAGGACTCCGCGGCCGACACCGACATGAACATCGTGATGAGCGGCTCGGGGGACTTCATCGAGGTCCAGGGGACGGCCGAGGGCGTGCCCTTCGACCGGTCGGTCCTGGACCAGCTGCTGGACCTCGGCGCGGCTGGCTGCGCGCAGCTCGCCGAGCTGCAGCGGGCCGCCCTGCAGGCATGACCGCCATGACCCCCATCGACCCGACCCCCACCGACCTGACCCCCACCGACCCGACCCCCAACGACGGGGGCCGCGCGGACCGGGCCGGGTCGGCCCGGGTGGTGCTGGCCACCAACAACGCGAAGAAGCTGGCCGAGCTGCGACGGATCGTGGCCGCGGTCGCGCCCGGGATCGAGATCCTGGGTCTGGCCGACCTCGAGCCCTACCCGGAGCCCGCCGAGACCGCCCGCACGTTTGAGGGCAACGCCCTGATCAAGGCCCGGGCCTGCACGGCGATGTCCGGGCTGCCCGCGCTGGCCGACGACTCCGGGCTGGCCGTCGACGTCCTGAACGGCATGCCCGGGGTGCGCTCGGCCCGCTGGGCGGGCCCCGGGTCCACCGACGCCGACAACAACGCCCTGCTGCTGCGACAGATCGACGACGTTCCCGACCCGGGGCGCGGGGCGCGGTTCGTCTGTGCGATGGCCCTGGTGCTGCCCGACGGCACCGAGCACGTCCGCCTCGGCGAGATGTCGGGCCGGCTGCTGACCCACCCCGTGGGGGAGAACGGGTTCGGCTACGACCCCCTCTTCGTGCCCGACGGGGGTGCCGCGACGACGGCGGAGCTGGACCCTGACGCGAAGGACGCGATCAGCCACCGCGGCCGGGCCGTCCGGGCCATCCTGCCGGTCCTGGTCGCCGAGCTCCGCCGCCTGCGTAACCGGGAGGACCCGCGATGAAGACCTACCTGGACCTGCTGCAGCACGTGCTCAGCCACGGGGTCGAGAAGGCCGACCGGACCGGCACGGGCACCCTGTCGACCTTCGGTTACCAGATGCGCTTCGACCTGCAGGCGGGCTTCCCGCTGCTGACGACCAAGAAGGTGCACCATCGCTCCGTGGTGGCCGAGCTGCTCTGGTTCCTGCAGGGGTCCACCAACGTGGGCTGGCTGCACGAGCAGGGCGTGACCATCTGGGACGAGTGGGCCGGCGCGGACGGTGAGCTCGGCCCCATCTACGGCCATCAGTGGCGGTCCTGGCCCACGCCGGACGGTGGACAGGTCGACCAGCTCGGCGAGGTGATCCAGGCCCTGCGCACCAACCCGGACTCCCGCCGCCACATCGTCAGCGCGTGGAACGTGGGGGACCTGCCGGCGATGGCGCTGCCGCCCTGTCACACGATGTTCCAGTTCTACGTGGCCCAGGGCCGCCTCTCCTGCCAGCTCTACCAGCGCTCGGCGGACGTCTTCCTCGGGGTGCCGTTCAACATCGCGTCCTACGCCCTGCTCACGCACCTGGTCGCCCAGGTCACCGGGCTGGCGGTGGGGGACTTCGTGCACACGCTCGGCGACGCCCACCTGTACCTCAACCACCTCGACCAGGCACGGCTCCAGCTGGGGCGGGAGCCACGACCGCTGCCGCAGCTCCGGCTGAACCCCGCTGTGACCTCGATCGACGGGTTCACGATGGCCGACATCAGCATCGAGGACTACGACCCCCACCCGGGCATCAAAGCCCCGATCGCGGTCTGAGATGGCCGAGGTCGTCGGCATCGCGGCGGTGGCCCGCAACGGGGTCATCGGGTCCGACGGGGAGATCCCCTGGCGGATCCCGGCGGACTTCGCTCGGTTCCGGGCGGTGACGATGGGGCACGTGCTCCTGATGGGACGCAAGACGTACGACTCGATCGGTCGGGCACTGCCGGGACGGACGACCTACGTGATCACCCGGGACAGGATGTGGCGGGGCGACGGCGTCCGGGCTGTCCCGTTCCTGGACGAGGCGTTCGCCCTGGCCGAGGCGTCGGGGGCGGAGAAGGTGTTCGTGGCCGGCGGTGGGGAGATCTACCGCGCCGCCTGGGACCGGCTGGACCGGCTGGACCTGACCGAGGTCGACGCCGAGCCCGCCGGCGAGGTGACCTTCCCGGCCGTCCGCCCGCAGGAGTGGGTCGAGACCCGTCGCGAGCCGCACGAGGGCTACAGCTTCGTTGGCTACGGCCGCCGCCGGGACTGAGCCCCTTTCGGGGGCACCGGGCGGGCCGGGCCGCCCCGAATCCACGGCCAACGTGCCGGAGAAGGGACTCGAACCCTCACACCCGTAGGCACAGGAACCTAAATCCTGCGTGTCTACCAATTCCACCACTCCGGCGCGGAGCCCGAGCCTACCGACGAAGGCCTACTCGGGCCACGCGAACTCCGGGACGCCGAACCCGGCGGCCCCACGAAGGAGGGGAGCGGGGCTCAGGAGGCGAGCCCGAGGTCCCGCTTCAGCTTGGCCACGTGGCCGGCGGCCTTGACGTTGTACTGGGCGACGCTGATCGTGCCCTGACCGTCCTTGTCGACGTCCACCACGAAGGTCGAGCGGATCACGCCCTCGATGAGCTTCCCGTAGAGGAGCTTCTCGCCGAAGGCCGCGTACGCCCCCAGGACGCTCCGGTCGGTGTCGGAGAGCAGCGGGAACGCGACCGACTGCTGCTCGCGGAACTGCACCAGCTTGTCCTGGGGGTCGGGCGAGATGCCCAGGACGTGCAGACCGGCCCGGCTCAGCTCCTCCATCGCCGCGGTGAAGTCGACCGCCTGCGTGGTGCATCCCGGCGTCATCGCCGCGGGGTAGAAGTAGACGATGACGCGGGAGTCGGGGAAGTCGGACAGCGACACCTCATGACCGTCGGCGTCGGGCAGGGTGAAGGCGGGCGCGGGGTCGCCCGCGGACAGTCGGGTGCTCATGGGGACGACCCTAGTCCCGTGGCCCGGTGGGGTGCCGGTCGTGCCCGTCGTCATCCCCGGCGGTCCTTCTGCAATAGGGTGACCACGAGAAACCGGCGGCCCCGAGGCGGCCGGTGCACCGCACGAACCTGAGGGGACCCACCGTGGCAGCCAACAGCTCATCGTCATCCGGGCGCAGCGCGTCGCAGATCGAGGCCGATCTCGGTGCGACGCGGGACCGGCTGGCCGCCTCCATCGAGGTCCTGATCGACACGGTGCACCCCAACCGGATCAAGCAGCGCACCGTGGCCCGGCTCAAGGTGCTGGCCCACGAGCAGCTCGAGCGGGCCAGGTCGCTGGTCTTCAACGCCCGGGGTGACCTGCGGACCAAGCGCCTGGCCACCGTCGGCGGCGGGGTCGGCGGCTACTCGGTCTTCCTGGTCGTCGTCCGCGCCATCGCCCGACGGACCCGGCGCGGCTGAGACCAGCTGCCCGACCACCACGGGGTCGCCGCCCTCGGGTGATGGCTTCGCGGGGGCGACCGCTTCTCCCCCCGAGGGACCGCTGCGCCGGGGCGCCACCTCACAGCTTTCCGGCCGCGCGCTGCCCTCGTGATGCTGCTGTTCACCTGAGACCGGGGTTCGGCTCCGGTCCCCTCCTTCGCCTGGGCTGGGGTTCGCAGGCTCTCGCCGTGGGACTCCCACCGGGATGCCACTGGTGGGCGGGAACGTTCGGGGTGGGGTCGGAGTTCCCGCGAAACCCTTGGAGACAAGGGAAACCGAGCGTTGGCAGGCCAGGTCTTGGCAACGCCGCGTCGGTGTGCTAAGCCGTCTATAACAAATCTGAACGTTTCGTGAGAGGCGTTGCGCTTTTTTGCACCTGAGCCCCTAGTGTGGCCAGGTGACACCAACGGATGGGTGCCATCTCAACAACGAAGTGAGGCCTGTATGACTTTCGTTCGTCCGGCGCGCCGCGTGCTTATCGCTGCCGCATCTCTTAGTGCACTTCTCGTGGCTGCGGCCTGCGGTGGCGGTGGCAGCAGCACTCCTGCGGCCAGCGGCAGCGGCTCCGCCGCCGGGGCTGACCTGACCAAGCAGGGCCCGATCGAGGTCTGGCAGGGCAAGGACACCTCCGGTAACTTCCCGAAGCTGATTGCGCAGTTCAACGCGCAGCACCCTCAGGGCAAGGTCACCTTCCACGAGCTCCCCGACTCCGCCGACCAGCAGCGTCAGCAGATGATCCAGAACACCCAGATCAAGAACCCCCAGATGGGGGTTCTGAGCGTGGACGTCGTCTGGACCGCTGAGTTCGCCGCCAAGGGCTACGTCGAGGCTCTGCCCGCCGACCAGTTCCCGACCGACACCTTCCTGAAGGCGACGACGGACAGTGCGACCTACTTCAACAAGCTGTACGCCTACCCGAGCACCTCTGACGGTGGCCTGCTGTACTACCGCAAGGACCTGCTCGACAAGTACAGCCTGAAGCCCCCGACGACCTTCGACGAGATGAAGGCCGCCTGCCAGAAGATCAAGGCGGGCGAGAACGACTCCAAGCTGGAGTGCTTCGCCGGTCAGTACAACAAGTACGAGGGCCTGACCGTGAACTTCGCCGAGGCCGTCAACGGCGCCGGCGGCGTGATCGTGGGCGACGACGGCAAGCCGAACGTGGCCACGCCCGAGGCGACCAAGGGCCTCCAGACCCTGGCCGACTGGTTCAAGGACGGCACCATCCCCAAGGGTGCGATCACCTGGCAGGAAGAGCAGGGTCGTCAGGCCTTCCAGAACGGGACGCTGATCTTCCACCGCAACTGGGGTTACGTCTACAACCTGGCCAACAAGACCGACGGGTCCTCCAAGATCGCCGGCAAGTTCGACGTCGCCCCGCTGCCGGGTATCAGCGGCAGCACGGGTGTCTCGAGCCTGGGTGGCCACAACTACGCGCTGGCCAAGAACGCCGAGAACAAGGGCACCGCGATCGACTTCATCAAGTTCATGTCCTCGCCCGAGGTCCAGAAGTCGAACACCCTCGCGACGTCCAACTCGCCGACCATCGCCTCGCTCTACACCGACCCCGAACTGGTGAAGAAGTTCCCCTTCATGCCGATCCAGCTCAAGTCGATCGAGACCGCCAAGCCCCGCCCCAAGGCGGTGGAGTACGGTGACGTCACTCTGGCCATCCAGGACGCTGCGTACGGCGCTCTTCAGGGTCAGACCGCTCCGGATGCGGCCTTGCAGTCCCTGCAGACCAAGCTCCAGTCCCTGATCAAGTAGCAGGTCGGTCCTCTGCACCGGAGTTCCCGGTCCGGCCTCGTGCCGGGCCGGGAACTCAGTGCATTCCAGAAAGGGAGGTAGCCGCATGGCAACTGCCACGGCGCAACCACAGAGCATCTCGACCGTGGGGAACGACGGTCACAAGCACAAGAAGAACGCGCTCAGTGACGGGCAGGGCCGGCTGGCCTGGATCCTGCTCGCCCCCACTCTGATCGTCATCATCGTCGTGGCCGGAATCCCGGTCCTGCTGTCCATCCGGGAGTCGTTCTTCACCGCGAACGCGGGTGTGGACCCCAACACCGGCATGGTGGCCAGCGGGGAGTCCTTCTCGGGGCTCGGCAACTTCAGCGCCATCTTCTCGGGGATGGACAACGTCGGAGGCAACTTCGGCACCATGGGCCGGTTCTGGAACGCGTTCCTGAACACCACCGGCTTCACCCTGATCTGCGTCGTCCTGGAGACCATCCTGGGTGTCGCGATGGCCCTGATCATGTCCAAGGCCTTCCGGGGCCGCGGCATCGTCCGTGCGGGCATCCTCGTCCCGTGGGCCATCCCCACGATCGTCTCGGCGCTGATGTGGAAGCTCATCTTCGACGAGGCCGGTGTCATGAACCGGATCCTGGGTCAGCAGATCCTCTGGTTGGCCGACTCCGGAGCGGGGTTCCTGGCCGTCATCATCGCCGACGTTTGGAAGACCGCGCCGTTCATCGGTCTGCTCACCCTCGCCGGCCTGCAGACCATCCCCGGTGAGGTCTACGAGGCGGCCAAGGTCGACGGCGCCTCGGCGATCCAGCAGTTCGTCCGCATCACCCTCCCCATGGTCAAGCCGACCCTGGTGGTGGCGGTGCTGTTCCGCACGCTCGACACGCTCCGGATGTTCGACCTGCCGTACGGCATGATCGGCCCGGGCAAGTACCACGTCGAGACGCTGTCGATCTTCGCCTATCAGGAGGCGACGCAGCAGCGGTACGGACCGGCGGCGGCGTACGCGATCATCCTCTTCATCTACGTCCTGCTGATCGCCTTCATCTTCGTGAAGCTGCTCGGTGCGGACGTGATCGGGGACGGGGCGCCCAAGAAGAGCAAGAAGAAGAAGTCCGAGGGGATCGACCCCGACGGTGAGAAGTCGGCCATTGCTGCGATCTCGACCATGGGGGGTGCTCACTGATGGCAACCACGACGGCTCCGGCGACCGAGTCTCACCTGTCGCCGGAGGAGGTGCAGCGGCTGGCCAAGCCCCAGCGGAGCTCTAAGGCGGTCATCGGGATGGTGGCGGCCTACGCCGGCATGGCCCTGATCGTCCTGTACTGCATCATCCCGTTCTACTGGATGATCGTGTCGTCGCTGCGACTGCCCACCATGGGTCGCAGCACGGCGTTCTGGCCGAGCCCGGCGTCCATCGCCAACTACAAGGGCGTCTTCGCGGGACAGAACAACTTCGGTCGTTCGCTGATCAACTCGCTGATCGTGTCGGGCACCACCACCGTCCTGACCCTGCTGTTCGGCATCGTGGCGGCGTACGCGCTGGCTCGACTGCAGTTCAAGGGCAAGTCGGCGGTCCTGTGGGTCATCATGGCCTGCTCGATGTTCCCGCTGATCATCCTGATCCCGCCGCTGCTGAAGATGTTCTCCTCCACGGAGCCGTTCACCTGGTTCCCGTACTGGATCAACACCTACCAGGCGGTCATCGTCCCGGGTCTGAGCTTCGGCCTGCCCCTGGCGGTGTGGAACCTGACGGCGTTCTTCAAGCAGCTCCCCGTCGAGCTGGAGCAGGCCGCGATGGTCGACGGCTGCACCCCGGGTGTCGCGTTCCGGAAGGTCATCCTTCCGCTCGCCGCCCCCGGTGTGTTCACCACCGCCATCATCGTGTTCATCGGGTCGTGGAACGAGTTCCTCGTCGCGCTGACCTTCCTGCAGGCGGCGGACAAGCAGACGGCCACCGTGGCCATCAGCAAGTTCACCGGCACCACCGGCTTCGACACCCCGTACGGCTCGATCATGGCCGCCGGTGTGATCGTGACGGTCCCGCTGCTCATCGCGGTGCTGCTGTTCCAGCGCCGTATCGTCGCCGGCCTCACCGCAGGTGGCGTGAAGTAGCGGTCTGAGACCCCTCTGGGGGGTTGTTCTGGCGTAGTCGCAACGGCGCGGCTACGCCAGAACTGTTTCTGGACCCTGAGCCGTACGGAGCCGGTCGTCCTCGTGTCGCAGCGCGTCCGGCCTGCTTCGGGAACCTGGGTAGACCCAGGTTTCGCCCCCTCTGCACAGGTTGCAAACTGCGCCAAGCGGTCGGAACCTGGGTAAACCTAGGTTTCCCACTCTCAGCGGGCGGCCGGCTCCTCCGCGGCGACCGGCTCGTCTGAGTCCACCGGCTCGGTGCGCGCGCGACGCCACTGTACGAAGCGGCGGATCTGCTGGACCAGGGCACCGACCGACACGGCGAAGGCGATCGCGATGACCATGGCCCAGACCGGGTGGGAGGCGATCCGCCCGCCGATGGAGCCGAGGGTGGAGTAGATGCCGGCCCAGAGCGCGCAGGCCAGGGTGTCGAAGAGCATGAACCGGCGCACCGAGTAGCGCGACAGCCCCAGGGCCAGGATGATCGGGGTCCGTCCCCCCGGGATCAGCCGGCCGGTGACGATCGCGTTGAAGGCGTTGCTGGTCAGCCCCTCCTGCGCCTGCGTGACCCGCTCCGCGAACTTCCGCCGGGCCAGCCAGGGCCGCAGCCGGTGGGCGAACACCCGGGCCTCGACCAGCATCACGGTGTCACCCAGCACCGAGCAGACCCAGGTGATCAGGAAGATCAGCAGCAGGTTCAGCTTGGAGTGGGAGGCGAAGGCGGCCGCCCCGCTCACCATCTCCCCGGTGGGGATGAACGGGATGGCCGAGCCGATCAGGACCGACACGGCCAGCAGCAGATGGGTTTTGAGCTGACTCACGGGTCACACGCTACGTGGGCACCCCGCCCGCGACGGTGACCGCGCGCGCGTCGGACCGCCGGACCCAGGGTCGCCGCGCGGTGCTAGTCCTGCGTGTCGTGGACGACGATCACCTCGAGGGTCCGGGGACCGTGCACGCCCTCGACCCGCTCGAGCTCGATGTCGCTGGTGGCGCTGGGACCGCTCACCCAGGTCAGCGGCCGGGTCACGTCCAGCCGGGCCAGGCCCGCCGGGACGTCGTCACAGACCGACTCCGGCAGCACGACGCAGAGGTGGTAGTCGGGCACCAGGGTCAGAGCCCGTCGACCCTGGTCGGGCGACGCGTCCAGCACGAGGGTGCCCGTTTCGGCCATCGCCACGGCGCAGCCGGTGAGGACCCCGTCGGCCCCGTCCAGGTCGTCGACGCCCAGCCGGTGGCCCTCGCCGTCGCGCAGCACGTCGACGGTCGTCTCGGCGAGCCACGCGGGCGGCAGGCCGTCGGGGACGACCAGCCGGGCGACGCCGCGGGCGGTGAGGGCGGCGGCCACGGCCGCGGGCAGCTGGGTGCGTTCGACCCGCCGGACCAGCGCCTTGTAGTCCCGCAGCCGGTCCACGAGCACCTCGGCCAGGGCCTCGCCGGTGGCCTCGCCCCCGGTCAGGTAGCCCCGCTCGATGTCGGCGTAGGCCAGCGGGGGCGGGGGAGCCGCGGTGTGCGCCGCCGCGATTCGGCGCAGGATCTCGTCCCGGGCGGTGCTCATGAGCCGGCCCCCCGGTCCTGTCCGCGGCGGTCGGGCTCGGTTCGGGGCGCGGGCCCGGGCTCACCGCTCGGGCGGGCGGCGGCCACGGGTCGGTGCTCCCCGGCCCACCAGTCCCGGAAGCTCTGCTGCGGTGGCTGCGGGATGTCGCGGGTGCCGGTCCACTGCTGGGCCACCGGCACCGGGACCGGGCCGATCACCCCGCGTCGCCGGCCGAGCAGTCGGCCGAGCCGGGCGCTGCGCAGGGCCAGGGTCCACCGCCGGGGGTTGCCCATCACGTACGCGGCCGCCTTCATGGCCAGCGACTCCGGGCTCGGGACCTTGTGCTCGCGGGCGTGCGCCTCGGTGTGCTCGGCCCGCAGGTGGACCAGGATGGTGGGGATGTCGATCTTGACCGGGCAGGCGTCGTAGCAGGCCCCGCACAGCGTCGAGGCGTACGGCAGGGAGGCGTTGTCCTCGATCCCGGTGAGCTGCGGGGACAGGATCGCCCCGATGGGGCCGGGGTAGACCGAGCCGTACGCGTGACCGCCGGCCCGCTCGTAGACGGGGCAGACGTTGAGGCACGCGCTGCACCGGATGCAGTTGAGCGCGTCACGCCCGTGGGCGTCGGACAGCACCGCGGTCCGCCCGTTGTCCAGCAGGACCAGGTGGAACGCCTGGGGGCCGTCGCCGGGGGTGACCCCGGTCCACATCGAGGTGTACGGGTTCATCCGCTCCCCGGTGGAGGAGCGGGGAAGCAGCTGCAGGAACACCTCGAGGTCCTGCGCGCGGGGCACCACCTTCTCGATCCCCATCACCGTGATCAGGGTCTCCGGCAGGGTCAGGCACATCCGCCCGTTGCCCTCGGACTCGACCACGGCCAGGGTGCCGGTCTCGGCGACCCCGAAGTTGGCCCCGCTGATCGCCACCTTGGCGGAGAGGAACTTCCGCCGCAGGTGCAGCCGGGCCGCTCCGGCCAGGACCGCCGGGTCGTCGGTCAGGGCCGGGTCGACGTCCCCCATCTCGCTCAGGAAGATCTGCCGGATCTCCGCCCGGTTCCGGTGGATCGCCGGCACCAGGATGTGCGAGGGCTTGTCGTGCCCGAGCTGCACGATGAGCTCGGCGAGGTCGGTCTCGTACGCCGCGATCCCGGCCGCCTCGAGCGCCTCGTTGAGCCCGATCTCGGCGGTGGCCATGGACTTGACCTTGACCACCTCGGCGGCGCCGGTGGCCTGGACCAGGGCGGTGACGATCTGGTTGGCCTCGGTCGCGTCGCGGGCCCAGTGCACCACCCCGCCGCGGGCGGTGACCGCGGCCTCGAGCTGGACCAGATAGTCCGGCAGGTGGGCCATGGTGTGCACCTTGAGCTGGCGCCCGGCCTCCCGCAGCTCCTCCCAGTCGGGTCGCTCGGCCACGACCGCGGCCCGCTTGGCCCGGATGGTGGCGGTGGCGTGCCCGAGGTTGCGCCGCAGCTGGGCGTCGGCCAGGGCGTGCCGGGCGGCCTGGGGGAAGGTCTCCTCGCCCCGGAGGTTGCCCACCCCGCGGGGGGAGGTCGTCGGCCGGCCGGGCATGCCCAGCAGGACCGGGCCGGTTGTGGGGCTCACGCCACCGCCTCCGGCGTCGGCCCGGACGGCAGTCCGGGGTGCAGGGGAGCGTCGACCGCGCCGCGCGCCAGCACCATCGGCTGGTCCCGGGTGGCCGCGAGGATCTGGGCCAGGTGGACGGTCCGGGTGCCCGCCCGCAGCCGGGACAGCCCCCCGCCGATGTGCATCAGGCACGAGCTGTCGCCGGCGGTGCAGATCTCAGCCCCGGTGTCGAGGACGTTGCGCATCTTGTCGGTGAGCATGGCGGTGGAGGTGTCGGCGTTCTTGACCGCGAAGGTGCCCCCGAAGCCGCAGCACTGGTCCGCGGCCGGCAGCTCGACCAGGTCCAAGCCGTCCACGGCCCGCAGCAGGCTGAGCGGTTTGTCCCCGACCCGCAGCATCCGCAGCGAGTGGCAGGTGGGGTGGTAGGTCACGCGGTGCGGGAAGTAGGCGCCGACGTCGGTGACCCCCAGCACATCGACCAGCAGCTCCGACAGCTCGTACGTCCGGGCGGCCACCTCGTTCACCTCCCCGACCAGCGCCGCGGAGCCGAACCGCTCGCCTAGCATGGCGTGCTGATGACGGACCGACCCGACGCAGGAGCCCGACGGGGCCACCACGGCGTCGAACCCG
>JAOPXW010000045.1 GCA_025964935.1 Friedmanniella sp.
GCGCTGGCGCGCTTCATGCCCGTCACCTTCGTCACCTTCGCCGCGGGCTACCTGGCCATCATCGGCTTCCCGTTCTTCGCGGGCTACTACTCCAAGGACCACATCATCGAGGCCGCGTTCGAGCACAACCTGCTCGTCGGCGTCCTCGCCCTGGTCGGTGCCGGTGTCACCGCGTTCTACATGACCCGGCTGATGCTGATGACCTTCGTCGGGGCCAAGCGCTGGCCGAACCGGGTCCACCCGCACGAGTCCCCGCTGGTGATGACCGTCCCGCTGATCATCCTCGGGGCGGCGTCGGTGGTCGGGGGACTGGCCCTGAACAACTGGATCGGCGGCTGGCTCGACCCGGCCGTGGCCGGCGAGGTCGAGACCACCGGTCTCTTCCACGTCAGCGGCGTCGGTCTGCTGACCCTGGTCGTGGTGGCGGCGGGGGTCGCGGTGAGCGTGCTGCTCTTCGGGCCGCGCCGCGACATCCCCGGCCGGCAGCCCGCGAGCCGGTCCCCGCTGACGATCATCGGCCGCCGCGACCTCTACGGCGACGCCTTCAACGAGGCCGTCCTGATGCGGCCCGGTCAGCGGCTGACCGCCGGTCTCTCCCGCTTCGACGACCAGGGGGTCGACGGCGCGGTCAACGGGACGGCTGCGGTCATCGGCGGCCTGTCCTCGCGGCTGCGCCGGACCCAGAACGGGTTCGTCCGCTCGTACGCCCTCACCATGATGGCCGGCGCGGCTGTCGTCGGTGCGGTCATCGTTCTCGGCCGGCTGGGCTGAGGAAGGAACCTCATGAGCTTCCCCTGGTTGTCCCTCCTCGCCGCGCTGCCCGCCGTCGGCGCCGTGGTCCTCATCGCCACGCCGGTCCGGCTGGCCAAGCACGTGGCGCTGGCCTTCTCCGTCGTGACCCTGCTGGTCGCGGTCCTGCTGGGTCTGTCCTACCGGACCGGCGGCGGCATGCAGTTCGTCGAGCAGGTCCGCTGGATCAAGCCCCTCGGCGCCTACTACGCCCTCGGCCTGGACGGCATCGGGCTGACCCTGGTGCTGCTGGTGGTCATCGTGACCCCGGTGGTGATCGCCGCCACCTGGGCCGAGTTCGACCACCTCCCCGACGCCGGGGCGGTCCGGACCGGCGGCGACCTGCCGCCCCGCTACGACAGCCGGGTCTTCTTCGCCCTGGTTCTGGTGGTGGAGACCTGCGCGCTCTACCTCTTCCTCGCGACCGACGTGTTCTTGTTCTACGTCTTCTTCGAGGTCATCCTGATCCCGATGTACTTCCTCATCGGCGGCTTCGGCCCCGGTGCCCGACGGACGTACGCGGCGGCCAAGTTCTTGATCTTCGGGCTGCTCGGCGGGTTCGTGATGCTCGCGTCGGTGATCGGGCTGTACGTGTTGTCGGCCCGGGCGGGGGAGCCGAGCTACCTGCTCAGCAGCCTGAGTCAGCTCTCCATCGGCACCGGGACCGGCCGCTGGCTGTTCGTCGGCTTCATGTTCGCGTTCGCCATCAAGGCCCCCCTGGTGCCGCTGCACACCTGGCTGCCCGACGCGGCCCAGGAGTCCAGCCCGGGCGGTGCCACCATGATGGTCGGCGTGATGGACAAGATCGGCACCTTCGGGATGATCCGGTTCTGCCTGGGCCTGTTCCCCGAGGCCAGCCAGTGGGCCACCCCGGTGGTGCTGGTGCTGGCAGTCATCTCCATCCTGTACGGCGCCATCCTGGCCATCGGCAGCCGCGACATCATGCGCTTCATCGCCTTCACCTCGATCAGCCACTTCGGCTTCATCGTGCTGGGCATCTTCGCCTTCACCACCCAGAGCCTGGTCGGCTCGACCCTCTACATGCTCAACCACGGCCTCTCCACCGCCGCACTGTTCCTGGCGGCGGGGTTCCTCATCAGGCGGCGCGGCTCCCGCAGCATCGCGGCCTTCGGTGGGGTGCAGAGAGTGGCCCCCGTGCTGGCCGGGCTGCTCTTGTTCGCCGGGCTCTCGACCCTGTCGCTGCCCGGGCTGTCGAGCTTCGTCTCGGAGTTCATGGTGCTGGCCGGGACCTTCAGCCGGCACCCGGTGTACGCCGTGGTCTCGACCCTGGCCATCGTGCTGGCCGCTCTCTACATCCTGATCATGTACCAGCGCACCATGACCGGTGACCTGCAGCCGGGCAACGAGCAGCTGCCCGACGCGACCGGACGGGAGCGGCTGTCGATGGCCCCGCTGGTCGTCCTGATCATCGTGCTCGGGGTCTTCCCCAAGCCGCTGCTCGCGGTCATCGAGCCGGCCGTGCAGGCCACCATGAGCCACGTCGGGGTCACCGACCCGCAACCACGAGTCAATGCGGAGGGAGGTCGCTGATGATCCCCGCACCAACGATCGAGTACGGGCTACTGCTGCCCTTCATCCTGATCTTCGCCGGCGGCTGCGCCGGTGTCCTGGTCGAAGCCCTGGTGCCGCGGCACCTGCGGCGTACGGTCCAGCTCTTCTTGACCTTCCTGGTCATCGCCCTGGCCCTGGTGGTCACGGTGCTGAACTGGTCGTCGACCTCCGACACCGTGGCCGGGGTCGAGGCCATCGCCATGGACGGCCCCACCTACTTCATCTGGACGATCCTGCTGGTGTTCGCGGCGGTCTCGTTCCTGCTGTTCGCCGAGCGGCGGCTGGAGTCGGCCAGCGCGTTCACCCCGCAGGCGTCCTCGGTGCCGGGCACGGCGGCCGAGCGCGAGGCGATCGCGGCCCGGGTCGAGCACACCGAGATCTTCCCGCTCGCCCTGTTCGCCCTGTCCGGGATGATGCTGTTCCCGGCCTCGAACGACCTGATCACCATGTTCGTGGCCCTGGAGATCCTGTCCCTCCCGCTCTACCTGCTGTGCGGGCTGGCCCGGCGGCGGCGGCTGCTGTCGCAGGAGGCGGCGCTGAAGTACTTCATGCTCGGCGCGCTCTCCTCGGCCTTCTTCATCTACGGCGCGGCCCTGCTCTACGGCTACTCGGGCTCCTTCCGCCTCTCGGCCATCGACGAGGCGCTGCGGAGCGGCAGCCAGGGGGCCGGCCTGCTGCTGGCCGGCATGGGGCTCCTGGGCATCGGTCTGCTCTTCAAGTTCGGTGCGGTTCCGTTCCACTCCTGGACTCCCGACGTCTACACCGGGGCGCCGACGCCGGTCACCGCCTTCATGGCCGCCTGCACCAAGATCGCGGCCATCGGGGCCCTGATGCGAGTGTTCTACGTGGCCCTGGGGGCCGACCGCTGGGACTGGCAGCCGGTGATGGCGGTGGTGGCCATCGCCACCATGGCCCTCGGCTCGATCCTGGCCATCACCCAGACCGACGTGAAGCGGATGCTGGCCTACTCCTCGATCGCCCACGCCGGGTTCATCATGACCGCGTTCGTCGGGGCCTCCCAGGCTGCGACCCAGAACCCGGCCGGCTCGCTGACCAGCGTGTCGTCGGTGATGTTCTACCTGGTGGCCTACGGGGCGGCGACGATCGGCGCCTTCGGTCTGGTGACCATGGTCCGCGACGCCAGCGGGGAGGCCACCCTGCTGACCAGCTGGGTCGGCCTGGCCCGGCGCTCACCGCTGGCCGCCGTGGTGTTCTCGATCTTCATGCTGAGCTTCGCCGGGATCCCGCTGACCAGCGGCTTCATCGGCAAGTGGGCGGTCTTCGCCTCGGCCTGGACCGGGGGCCCGCATTGGCTGGTGGTGGTCGCGGTGGTGATCAGCGTGGTCGCGGCGTTCTTCTACATCCGCGTGATCGTGATGATGTTCTTCGCCGAGCCGGCCGAGGCGCGGACCGAGGTCGTGCGTCCCGGCTGGACCACGCTCGTCGTGGTCGGGGTTGGGGTGGTGGCTACTGTGGCTTTCGGTGTCTACCCCGGTCCGCTGCTCGAGCTGGCCCAGCATGCGGGCGAGTTCGTCCGCTGATCCTCCGGTGGCGACACCATGATCGGGATGGCTCGGGGCTAGGGAAGGATGACGTGCTCGCAGAACAGACGCGTGAGGCGGTCTTCGAGGCGCACGTCCGTGCCCAGCTGGAGATGATCGAGGCCCGGCTGCTGGAGGCGGCCGAGGCCGACACGGCGATGGTGACCGAGGCGGCGCAGCACATCATGGCCGCGGGCGGCAAGCGGTTCCGTCCGATGCTCGTCGTGCTCGCGGCCGCCATCGGGGAGGACGCCGACCTCGACGACGTGGTGAAGGCCGCCGTGGTCGTGGAGCTGACCCACGTGGCCAGCCTCTACCACGACGACGTGATGGACGAGGCGGGCATCCGGCGCGGATCGGTGAGCGCCAACGCCCGCTGGGGCAACACGGTCGCCATCCTGATCGGGGACCTGCTCTTCGCCCGCGCCTCCGACATCGTCTCCGAGCTGGGCACCGAGTTCGTCCAGATCCAGGCCCGGACGTTCTCCCGGCTGGTCCAGGGCCAGATCGCCGAGACCGTCGGCCCCGCGGCCGGGCAGGACCCGTTGGACCACTACCTGCAGGTGGTCGCGGACAAGACCGGGTCGCTGATCGCCACCTCCGCCCTCTTCGGGGCCAAGCTCGCCAGTCCGGACCCCGCGGTGCACGCGGCCCTGCGGGAGTTCGGGGAGCAGATCGGTCTGGTCTTCCAGCTCAGCGACGACATCATCGACATCACCAGCGACACCACCGGCAAGACCCCGGGGACCGACCTCCGGGAGGGCATCCCCACGCTGCCCACCCTGCTGGCCCGCAAGTCCACCGACCCGGCCGACGCCCGGCTGCTGGAGCTGCTGGGCTCGGACCTGCGGGACGCCGACGCGCTGGAGGAGGTGCTGGGCCTGCTCCGCCGGCACCGCAGCGTCGACCAGGCCCGGGCCGAGGTCCACCGGCGGGCCGAGGCGGCCCGTCGGCTGCTGGAGCCCCTGCCCTCCGGGCCGGCGAGGACGGCCCTGGAGGAGCTCTGCGACTCCGTGGTCACCCGCAACGCCTGACCCGGCCCCACCGAACCGCCGCCTCCCCCGTCCAGCCCGGTCAGGGCCTCACGGCCGGCCCGCCCGTCTCACCAGATGCGTACGCGGTCCGCGGGGTCCAGCCAGAGCGCGTCGCCCTCCTCGACGGCGAAGGCGTCGTAGAAGGCGTCCAGGTTGCGCACGATCTGGTTGCAGCGGAACTCCGGCGGCGAGTGCGGGTCGGTCGCGAGCCGCTGCAGGACCAGCTCCGGGCGCGACTTCGCCTGCCAGATCGTGGCCCAGCTCAGAAACATCCGCTGCTGCGGGGTGAAACCGTCCAGCGGGGCGGGCTCGGTCCCGGCGGTGGCGATCTCGTGGGCCTGGTAGGCGATGGTCAGCCCGCCCAGGTCCCCGATGTTCTCCCCGATGGTGAGCTCGCCGTTGACGTGGTGGCCCGGGGCCAGCTCGGGCTCCAGAGCGTTGTACTGGGCCACCAGGACCGCCGTACGGGCCTCGAAAGCGGCGCGGTCCTCGTCGGTCCACCAGTTCTCGAGCTTGCCGTCCCCGTCGCAGGTCGAGCCCTGGTCGTCGAAGCCGTGGCCGATCTCGTGCCCGATGACCGCGCCGATGCCGCCGTAGTTGACGGCGTCGTCGGCGTCGGCGTTGAAGAACGGCGGCTGCAGGATCGCGGCCGGGAAGACGATCTCGTTCTTGAGCGGGTGGTAGTAGGCGTTGACGGTCTGCGGAGTCATCAGCCACTCCTCGCGGTCGATCGGCGCCCCGATCTTGGCCAGCGACCGGTCCACCTCGAAGCTGGTGGCCCGCATGACGTTGCCCAGCAGGTCGTCGGGACGGATTTCCAGGGCCGAGTAGTCCCGCCACCGGCTCGGGTAGCCGATGTGCGGGGTGAACTTGGCCAGCTTGTCCAGGGCGCGGGTCTTGGTCTCCTCGGTCATCCAGTCCAGCCCGGTGATGGAGCGGCGGTACGCCTCGATCAGGTTCCCGACCAGGACGTCCATCCGCTCCTTGGCGCTGGGCGGGAAGTGCCGCTCGACGTAGATCTGGCCGACGGCCTCGCCGAGGGCGCCTTCCACCAGGCCGACTCCCCGCTTCCAGCGCTCGCGCAGCGTCGGGGTGCCCGACAGGACGGTGCCGTAGAACCGGAACTGCTCGTCGACGAAGGCGCGGGCCAGGTAGGGAGAGAGGGAGGAGATCAGCTTCCACTTCGCCCAGGCCCGCCAGGCCGGCATCCGCTCGCCGGTCATCAGCGCGGATGCCTCGGTGAAGAACGTCGGCTGGGCGACCACCAGCTCCGCCATCACCCGCTCCTCGATCCGGGCCCCGTCCAGGTAGGCCCGGAAGTGCAGGTCGGGGCTGGTCTGCTCGAACTCCGCCAGCGGCATCAGGTTGTACATCAGCCGCATGTCGCGACAGCGGACCTTGTCCCAGTGGGCGGCGGCGACCTCGGTCTCCAGGTCCAGGACCTGCTGGGCGAGCTCGGTGGCCCCGGGGAGCCCGGCCAGGGCGAAGCTGCGCGCGATGTGGTCGCGGTACTCGGCGCGGATCGCGCCGTAGCTGTCGAGGCGGTAGTACTCCTCGTCCGGCAGCCCCAGGCCGCCCTGGCCGAGGAACATCACGTAGCGGCTCGGGTCGCCGGGGTCGGACTCGGACTCGAAGGAGAAGAGCCCGGACACCGAGCGGCGGGCGAAGCCGCCCAGCAGGCGCATCAGCTGCTCGGGGTCGGCGGTGGCGTCCACCCGGGCGAGGGGAGGGCCGAGCGGGGTGGCGCCGGCCGCCTCGATCGCCTCCTCGTCCATGAAGCTGGCGTACAGGTCGGCGATCTTGGCACGGTCCGAGCCGGGCTCACCCGGCTCCAGGGTGGTGATGATCTCCCGGACTGCCTCCTCGGCGCCGTCGCGCAGGTCCATGAAGGCCCCGGCCAGCGACTTGTCGGCCGGGATCTCGGTCCGGTCGAGCCACCCGCCGTTGACGTGGCGGTAGAGGTCGTCCTGCAGCCGGACGCCCGGGTCGAAGTCGGCGAAGGTCAGGGCGGGCTGGATCTGGCTGGCGGCGGTCACCCCGCGATGCTACCGAGCACCCCCGTGCGGCCTCGCGGGCCGCGGCGCGCCGACCGAGCGGGGATTAGGGCGGGACGGGTAGAAATGTCGCCGTTACGAAGGCGATACACGTCCGCCCAGCAACCCTGACACGCTGACCGCGGCCACGTCCAACCCGCGGCCACCCACCTCAGCACCTTCTGCGCACTCACCGATGGAGACCCGCGATGCCCCAGACCGTCCCTTCGCCCGGCCAGGCCCGATCCGCGTTCGGCGCGTTGACCGGCCCCAGCTCGCGCCGCACCTTCCTGGCGTCCGGCGGGCTGGGTGCGCTCAGCCTCGCGGCTCTCGCCGCCTGCGGCTCCGGCGGGGCCACCAGCGGGTCTGCCTCCTCGGCTCCCGCCGCATCGGCGTCGGCCTCGGCGTCGGCGGTGGCCCCCGGAACCTACGGGAAGCTGTCGCTGCAGCTGTCCTGGATCAAGAACATCGAGTTCGCCGGTGAGTTCTTCGCCGACTCGAAGGGCTACTACAAGGACGCGGGCTTCGAGAGCGTGGACCTGGTCACCGGCCCGGTGGACAGCGCCGACGCCCTGGTCGTGGCCGGCACCGTCGACGTCGGCCTGTCGGCCCCCGACGCCACCGCCCGCCTGATCACCGAGCAGGGCGCCCCGCTCAAGATCATCGGCTCGACCTTCCAGAAGAACCCCTTCTGCATCCTGTCGCTGGAGGAGGGCAGGCCGATCCGGGCCGTCGCCGACCTCGCGGGCAAGACCATCGGCATCCAGGCCGGCACCAACCAGTCGATCTTCGACGGGTTCTGCAAGGCCAACAACGTCGACACCTCGACCTTCAAGACCACCGTGGTGCAGTACGAGCCGACCCCGCTGACCGAGAAGAAGGTCGACGGCTTCATGGCCTACCTGACCAACGAGCCGTTCCTGGTCAAGGCCGAGGGCTTCACCCCGGTCACCCTGTCGTTCGCCGACAACGGCCTGCCGCTCAGCTCGGAGACCTTCTGCGTCCTGCAGGACACCCTGGACAAGGACCGGGCCAAGCTCAAGGCCTTCCTGACCGCCGAGATCAAGGGCTGGTACGACGCCCTGTCCGACCCCGAAGGCGGCGCCAAGCTCGCGGTGGAGACGTACGGCAAGGACCTGAAGCTCAAGTACGCCGGGCAGCTCGAGCAGCTCAAGGCCCAGAACGAGCTGGTCGCGACGGCCGACACCAAGACCAACGGTATCTTCACCCTGTCCGACGACTTCGTGACCAAGATCATCGCCTCGCTCGGCTCGCTGGGCATCACCATCGCCGCCGAGGAGCTCTTCGACCTCAGCCTGGTCAAGGAGATCTACGCCGAGAACCCGTCGCTGATCAAGGGCTGAGGGCCCGGGCCGCTCGTACCCCAGGGGAAGGCACCACCGCATGACCACGAACACCGAGGCCACGTCGACGGTTCCCCCCGCCGTGACCGGGCCCGCCTCGCCGATCGCGACGCGGGACCCGGTCGCCGAGCCCGGAGCCGCCTCCGGGCTCAACATCCAGGGGCTCAGCAAGACCTTCACCCTGGGGCGGAAGTCGGTGCACGCCCTGCAGGCCACCGACCTCGGCACCGCCCGCGGGTCGTTCCTGTCGCTGCTGGGTCCCTCCGGCTGCGGCAAGTCCACCATCCTGCGCATCCTCGCCGGTCTGGAGACCCCGACGGGCGGGACGGCGCTGGTCAACGGGCTGTCCACCCTGGAGCTGCAACGCCAGCACGGGCTGGGGATCGCCTTCCAGGACGCGGCCCTGCTGCCCTGGCGGACGGTGACGGCCAACATCAGGGTGCCGCTCGAGGTGGCCGGGATCCGGCCCGAGCCCGGTCTGATCGAGGACCTGATCTCGCTGGTGGGGCTGCAGGGGTTCGAGAAGGCCAAGCCCGCGCAGCTGTCCGGCGGGATGCGGCAGCGGGTGGCCATCGCCCGGTGCCTGGTGGTGAAGCCGACGGTGATGCTGCTGGACGAGCCGTTCGGCGCGCTGGACGACATGACCCGGCAGCGGCTGAACGTCGAGCTGCTGCGGATCTGGACCGAGAAGCCCGCCACGACCCTGATGGTCACCCACGGCATCGCCGAGGCGGTCTTCCTGTCCGACGTCGTCGCGGTGATGAGCCCCCGCCCGGGCCGGGTGGTCGAGGTCGTGACCATCGACCTGCCGCGCCCGCGCACCCCCGACATGATGCGGACCCCCGAGTTCCACGCGTACGCCGACCAGCTCTCGGAGATCCTCTTCGGCCGAGGCGGCGAGGAGTCGTGAGCGCGGCCCCGGCGGTCGTGGCCGCCGCGCCGCGGCCGTCCCGGCGCCAGCGGCTGGACGCCATGCCCACCTGGCTGGGGGCCTCCATCGGGGTCCTGGTCATCGGGGCGCTGTGGTGGGTGGCCTCCGCCGTGCTGTTCCAGGCCAGCGGCTCCATCCCGAGCCCGCCCGAGGTCATCACCCACTTCTTCTCCGCCTCGGAGTGGGCCAGCACCCTGTCCAACCTGCAGGGCACCCTCGGGGCCGCCGCGCGCGGCTACCTGTGGGGCAACCTGTTCGCCATCGTCTCGGCGATGCTCGTCCTGCTGATCCCGGCCCTGGAGCAGGTGGTGACGCAGATGGCGATCGTCACCTACTGCCTGCCCCTGGTGGCCATCGGCCCGATCCTGGTCATCGTGGCCGGTCGGGACTACCCCCAAGGTGCCTCGGTGGTCCTGGCGGCCCTGAGCGTCTTCTTCACCAGCGTGGTCGGGGCCCTGCTCGGCCTCCGCGCCGCCCCCCGGACCGCGCTCGACGTGATCCGGGCGTACGGCGGGACGCGGCTCACCGAGCTGCGCAAGGTCCAGCTGATCGCCGCCCTGCCGCACCTGTTCGCCGCCCTCAAGATCGCCGCCCCGGCCGCCTTCCTCGGTGCCGTGCTCGCCGAGTACCTGGGCAGCGGCGGTGACCAGAGCCTGGGTCGGGCGCTGATCGCGGCCCAGAGCAACTCCGACGCCCCGCGGCTGTGGTACCTCGCCCTGGTCTCGGGCGGGGTGGCCGGCCTGGCGTACGCGGTCATCGGCCTGGTCGCCCGGGCGCTCACCCCCTGGTCGTCGGGAACCCCGGGAGGGTCACGATGAGCGTCGCCGCCGCCCCGCTGGCCCAGACCGTCTCCAACCGGGCCGTCGCCGCCGCGGTCGCCCGCCGGGTCGGCCTGTCCCTGGTCGTCGTCGTGACCGCGCTGGCGGTGCTGGCCGTGCTGTGGGTCGTGCTGCTCAAGGCGTTCGACGTGTCCTCCTTCGTCGGCAAGACCCCGGCCGACGTCTTCCACTACCTCTTCACGGCCAAGCCGCCGCGGGGGGTCCGGCCCGCCTCGGTCACCGACGCGGCGGCCCGGTCCCAGCTGCTCGCCGCCTGGCTGGTCACCCTGGTCGACGCCGGCATCGGCTTCGTCACCGGGCTCGTCGTGGCCATGGTCATCGCCGCCTCGTTCATCCTGGTCAAGCCGTTCGAGTTCGCCTTCATGCCGATCGCCATGCTGCTGCGCTCGGTCCCCCTGGTGGCGATGGCTCCCGTGCTGCTGCTGATCTTCGGTCAGGGCAAGCTCGGGGTGGCCACGATCGGCGCCATCGTGGTGCTCTTCCCGGCCCTGGTCAACATCGTGCTCGGGCTGCGGTCGGCCTCCCCCCTGGCCCTGGACCTGATCCGGGTCAACGGGGGCACGACCTGGACCGAGCTGGTGATGGTCCGGCTGCCCGCCGCCCTGCCCAGCGTCTTCGCCTCCATCCGCATCTCGGTCCCCGGGGCGATCGTCGGGGCCATGCTGGCGGAGTGGCTGGCCGGGTTCACCGGTCTCGGCGGGATCCTCAGCATGTACAAGGGTCGCGGCAACTTCGGCGGGGTGTGGGCCATCGTGGTCGTCTCCGTGGTGACCTCGATCGTGGGCTACGCGGTGGCCGCCATCGCCGAGTCGGCCGCGCTGGCCGCCTGGGGTCCCAACGCCGGCAAGCGCTGACGGGTCCCGAGCGCTGGGCTCACTGACCACACGCAGACGGTCCCGCCGCGGTGACGCGACGGGACCGGCTGGACGAACGGGGAGGACGGGTCCGGACCGGTGCGGTCGGACCCGGCGGCTCAGGTCTCCCGGGTCTTGGGGGAGCTCTCCTCGGTCCGGGCGGGGTTCTTCTCGGACAGGTCGCCGAGCAGCTCCTCGATCGTGCTCATCGCCTCAGCCGACAGGGTGACCCCGCTGGCCTTGACGTTCTCGTGCACCTGCTCGGGCCGGGAGGCGCCGATGATCGCGGTGGCCACGTTCTTGTTCTGCAGCACCCAGGCGACGGCCAGCTGGGCCAGCGACAGGTCGACCTCCTCGGCGATCGGCTTCAGCTTCTGCACCCGCTCGAGCACGTCGTCGCGCATCCAACGGGCGATCATGTTGGCGCCGCCCTTGTCGTCGGTGGCGCGCGAGCCCTCGGGCAGCGGCTGGCCGGGGACGTACTTGCCGGTCAGGACGCCCTGGGCGATGGGCGACCAGACGACCTGGGAGATGCCCAGCTCCTCGGAGGTCGGGACCACCTCGGCCTCGATGACCCGCCACAGCATGGAGTACTGCGGCTGGTTGGAGATCAGCTGGAACCCCAGCTCGGTGGCGAGCTTGTGGCCGGCCCGGAGCTGCTCGGCGGTCCACTCGCTGACGCCGACGTAGAGCACCTTGCCCGCTCGGACGACGTCGGCGAACGCCTGCATCGTCTCCTCGAGCGGGGTCTCGTAGTCGTAGCGGTGCGCCTGGTAGAGGTCGACATAGTCGGTCTGCAGCCGGGTCAGAGAGCCGTTGATCGACTCCATGATGTGCTTCCGCGACAGGCCGGAGTCGTTCGGGCCCTTGGGGCCGGTGGGGCCGAAGACCTTGGTGAGGATCTCCACCGACTCGCGCCGGTGACCCTTCAGGGCCTCGCCGAGCACGGTCTCGGCCTTGGTGTTGGCGTAGACGTCGGCCGTGTCGAAGGTGGTGATGCCCGCCTCGAGGGAGGCCTGGACACACGCCTTCGCGGTGTCGTTCTCGAGCTGGCTGCCGTGGGTGAGCCAGTTGCCGTACGTGATCTCGGAGATCTTGAGTCCGGAGTTGCCTAGGTAACGAAAGTGCATACATCCGTTATACAACCTTGTAAACCGGGACGGAACAGCACCCGCCCCCAAAGGGCAGAATCCGGACCCTTTAGGCCTCGGTGGGGACCAGGGCCGCGAGTCGCCGGGTCCGGCTGCGGTGGGCCCGGGCCAACCCGTCCGCGGTCATCAGCAGCAGCGCCAGCCAGACCAGGGAGAAGCCGACCCAGCGACCGGTGGACATGCTCTCGTGGAAGTAGAGGACCCCGAGCAGGAACTGCAGGGTCGGCGCGAGGTACTGCAGCAGTCCCAGGGTGCTGAGCGGCAGCCGGGTCGCGGAGGAGGCGAAGAACAGCAGCGGGACGACGGTGACCAGACCGGTCGCGACCAGCAGCAGGCTGTGGGCCCAGCCCAGAGCGAGGAAGGTGTTGCCGCCGGTGGCGTGCAGGTAGACCAGGTAGCCCAGCGCGACCGGACTCAGCAGCGCCGACTCCACGGTGAGGGTCTCCACGGCCCCGCCGTTGACCTGCTTCTTCATCACCCCGTACGTGGCGAAGCTGGCCGCCAGCACCAGCGAGATCCAGGGCAGGTGGCCGTAGTCCACGGTCAGCACGACCACGGCGAGGGCGGCGAGGCCGACGCTGACCCACTGCAGCCGCGCCATCCGCTCGTGCAGCACGATCACGCCGACCAGGATGGAGAGGATGGGGTTGATGTAGTAGCCGAGCGAGGTCTCCACCACGTGCCCGTGGTTGACCGCCCAGATGTAGACGCCCCAGTTGACCGAGACCACCGCCGCGGCCAGGCCGAGCATCAGCAGGGTCCGGCGGGTGGCCATCCGGGCGAACCAGCCGCGGGGGAGCACCACGAGGGCCAGGGCCACCGAGATGACCAGCGACCAGACCACCCGGTGGGCCAGCAGCTCCAGCGAGCCCGCCCGCGCCACCAGGGGCCAGAACAGCGGCACCGCACCCCACAGCCCGTACGCCGCCAGCCCGTAGCCGATGCCCCTGCGCTCGGTATCCCGCTCGGTCACCGTGTCCTCCTGTCGCCGGGAAGAGGTTAGCCGAACTCAGCAACGACGGGTCCCTAGGATCGAGGCATGACCACGACCGACCCCGGCCCCCGCCTCCCGACCCCGACCGGCGCGCGGCCGTCCCCGGCGGGGATCGAGGTGAACGGTCTCAACACCATCGACGAGAGCGAGCGGGGCGGGGTCGCCCGCGACCTGTTCTGGCCGTGGTTCGGGGCCAACGTCTCGGTGCTGGGGATCAGCTACGGTGCGTTCGTCCTCGGCTTCGGCATCTCCTTCGTCCAGGCCACGGTGGTCGGGGTGGTCGGCATCGTCGTGTCGTTCCTGCTGTGCGGCTTCGTGGCCCTGGCCGGGAAGCGGGGCTCGGCCCCGACGATGGTGCTGAGCCGCGCCGCCTTCGGCGTCCGGGGCAACCGCCTCCCGTCGCTGCTGTCGTGGGTGCTGACGGTGGGCTGGGAGACCGTGCTCACCTCGCTCGCCGTGCTGAGCACCGCGACCGTCCTCGACCGGCTGGGCGCGGGCGGCGGCACGGGCACCAAGGTGGTCGCCCTCGTCGTGGTGGCCGGCCTGGTGGTGGCGGCCGGCGTCGCCGGGTTCTCCGCGATCATGCGGCTGCAGCGCTGGATCACGATCATCACCGGCGTGCTGACCGT
>JAOPXW010000056.1 GCA_025964935.1 Friedmanniella sp.
GAGCAACCCACCCGGCCGGGTGGTCGGTCGCACACTGCGGCCGAACGTGCGCGGACAGGCCGGGACTCCGCGATCGAGCCGACGGCTACCGGCCGGCAGGCCGCCGACGTCGGCGGGCCTCAGACACGGGCCCGCCCGCGGGCTCCGGGGGCGAGGTCTCGGTGACCGGGGCCGGGGCCGGGTCGAGGTGACCCTCGGCGACCGGGTCCGTCCCGGCGCCCTGGAACTGGGCGACGTTGATCCGGCGGAACTGGCGGCGCATGCTCAGGAAGAGGAACACCATGGCGACGGCGATCCCGATGGTGATCAACAGCGGCGTCCAGCCGGGCTTGACCACGTTCGGGTCCAGGTCGAGCAGGATCATGCCTGGCCTCCGGTCAGGGTCGGGGATGCGGGTGGTGGCGACCTCCCGCTACGCCGACACCCTACTCGCGCTGACCTCATCGACCGGGTCGGCGATACCGGCGAACAGGTCGTCCTCGGGCAGCGCCGTCTCGACCGCGGACTGGACCAGCTGGAAGTCCTCCGTCGGCCAGGCCGCCGCCTGCAGGTCCAGCGGGACCTGGAACCACATGCCCTCGGGGTCGATCTGGGTGGCGTGCGCCACCAGGGCGGCATCACGGACCGGGAAGAAGTCGGCGCACGGCACCCGGGTGGTGAGCCGGTTGGGGATGTCGGGGTCGAACTTCCAGTCCCGCAGCCGTTCCGCGTACGGGGACTCCAGCCCCCGCTCGGCCATCGCATCGTGCAGCGCGGCGAACTTGTCGTAGTGGAAGCCGAACGAGTAGTAGAGCTTGAGCGGCCGCCAGGGCTCACCCGTGCCCGGGTAGGCCTCAGGGTCGGCGGCGGCCTCGAAGGCGGCGACGCTGATCTTGTGGCACATGATGTGGTCGGGGTGGGGGTAGCCACCGTTCTCGTCGTAGGTGGTGACGACGTGCGGGCGGAAGCGGCGGATCACCTCGACCAGCGGCGCGGCGGCCTCGGCCACGTCCAGGGTGGCGAAGGAGCCCTCCGGGAGCGGCGGCAGCGGGTCGCCCTCCGGCAGCCCGGAGTCGACGTAGCCCAGCCAGACCTGCTCGACCCCGAGGATCTCGCGGGCCCGGTCCATCTCGTCGCGGCGGATCTCGGCGATCCGCTCCAGCACGTCCGGCCGGTCCATGGCCGGGTTCAGGATCGAGCCCCGCTCCCCCCCGGTGCAGGTCGCGACCATCACCTCGACACCCTCGGCGACGTACTTGGCCGTCGTGGCGGCACCCTTGCTGGACTCGTCGTCGGGGTGGGCGTGCACGTGCAGGAGGCGCAACGGCTCACCCTGGCCGTCCACCCGGGGCAAAGAAGACATAGACGACATGCTGCCACGCAGCACCGGGAGCGGGCCGTCCACCGGGCAGGCCCGAGACGTGCACCTTGGCCCGGACGGGCACACTACGCAGGTGAGCCAGCCGCAGGACCAGACCCCGAGCGAGACGGCGGCCGAGCGTCTGCAGCGCCGCTACCCCCCGTCCCGGTTCCCCCGCCCGTTGCTCATCGCCCTCATCGTCGCCGGGGTGACGGTGGCCATGACCTGGCTGATCTGGAGCGCCCTGCTGCACTCCCGGCCCGCGGTGGCGGCCCAGGTGGCGGCGTACACGGTCGTCTCCGACACCTCGATCCGGGTGACCATCACGGTGGACCGCCGCGACCCCAGCCGTCCGGTCACCTGTCGGCTGCTCGCGCAGGCCGCCGACTTCCAGCCGGTGGCCGAGCAGCAGGTCCCGATCGGGGCCAGTGCAGCCCGGCTGGTCGACACCACCGTCACCCTGACCACGCTGCGCCGGGCCACCTCGGCGACGGTCAAGGGCTGCACGCTCGCCTGAGCCTTCGAGGGCCCCGGCTTGATAGAGTCGGGAGATGTCTGAAACCACGCAGGCCATCTGGCTCACCCAGGAGGCGTACGACAAGCTCCGGGCCGAGCTCGACCACCTCAAGAGCGAGGGTCGCGCCGAGGTGACGGCGAAGATCGCCCAGGCCCGCGACGAGGGCGACCTCAAGGAGAACGGCGGCTACCACGCCGCCCGCGAGGAGCAGGGCAAGCAGGAGGCCCGGATCCGGCAGTTGGCGGACATGCTGCGGCGGGCCGAGGTCGGCGAGGCCCCGACCAACACCGACGAGGTCGCCCCCGGCACCCAGGTGACCATCGCCTTCGACGGCGACGAGTCCGACACCGACACCTTCGTGCTCGGCTCCCGGGAGCTGCTCGGGCTGGACGAGAGCGTCGACTCGACCAACGTCTACAGCCCGCAGTCTCCGCTGGGCGCGGCCATCCTGGGCCGGAAGAAGGGGGACGCGGTCTCGTACGCCGCCCCCAACGGTCGCTCCATCAACGTCACCGTGATCGCCGTCGAGCCCTTCCACAGCTGAGTCCAGCTCCCTCCCCCACCCGTACGCGAGCACGGCCCGACCCTGACGGGTCGGGCCGTGCTGCCTGTCGGGCCGTGCTGGGCCGCGGGGACCGGGGTCGGTCGGACTAGCGGGTCAGGTCAGCCAGCAGCCGCTGGGCCTCGGCCGGGGTGAGGGCACCCGAGGCCACCTCGGAGAGGATCTGCTCGCGGGTCGGCGCCGCCGGTGTCTCCGGCTCCTCGCCCAGTCCCAGCTTGTCGAGCAGGCCGGAGAAGCGGGCCCGTGCGGTCGGGTAGGAGACCCCCAGGTGTTTCTCCACCTCCCGCAGGTTGCCGCGGGAGGAGAGGAAGACCCGGAGCATCTGCACCTCGCTCTCCTCCAGCGAGCAGAACGAGCAGGGGGCGAAGACGCCGGCCAGCTCGCTGCCGCAGGAGCTGCACCCCAACCGGGTGATCGTCAGCGTGTCCCCGCAGACCGGGCAGTCGGCCGGCGGCCGGTGGCTGTGCCGCTCGGCCGGGCGGCGGCGCGGCCCCATCACGAGGCGCCCGAGTCGGAGGGGTGCTCCGAGCCCACCCTGATCTGGGCGTGCCCCATCACCACACCCACGTCGAGCCGGGCGCTGCCGTTGCCCATCACGACCTCGTCCCCGGCCCCGGAGTGTCCGCCGGCCCAGCTGATCTTGCCGAGCTGGGTCTCCCCGGTCACGGTCACGTTGGAGTCGTCGTCGAGCACGATGGTCAGCGAGCCGGACTCGGCCCGGACCCGGTTGCGACCCCGCGTGATGGAGCCCTTGATCGTGGCCGACCCGGCCTGGACCAGGGCGTCGTTGATCTCGTGCACGTCGAGGAGCTTGGCACTCCCCGCGGTGACCCGGACCCGCCCGAGGTGCGGCACCTGCTCCGTGCTCAGGCTGCCCGCCGTGACCTCGACGTCCACCACCAGGGAGGGGTTGACCCGCAGGAACAGCTCCTTGCCCAGGCCGAGCGCCCGGATGTCGTCCAGGTTGCGGGGCGCGCCGCGCAGGATGGAGAAGCCGTCCAGGGAGGCCCCGAGCTCCCCTTCGCTCGTCACCTCCAGCACGGACCCGTTGCGGCGCAGCAGGTGGGTGCCGTCCGCGGAGAGGGTGGCGACCGAGGGCTCGCCGACGATGCGGACCCGCCGGCCGACGACCCGGACCGAGATCTTCTCCACGCCGCCGACGTTGACCGGGGGCACCTCGGGGGCGTCGCCGCCCCGCACCGGGCCGGAGACGGTCGGGCGTACGGGCGTGAAGGGCTCGGTGGTGTGAGTGGGGTGTTGGGGCCGGTCGGTGGCCGAGGCCCACGGGTCGGTCTCGTCGTCGCCCGAGCCGGCCTGGCCGCCCGGCTCGGCCGGGGGGCCGGTAGGGGTGGCGCCGGGGGTGGCGGCGGTCACGTCAGCCGCCGGGGCGGTGGCGTTCATCTGGTCGATGCGGCGGGCAGCCTCGGCGGCGTCGATACGCCCCGCCGCCAGCTCCTCCAGGATCGAGGTCATCACGGGATCAGTGCTCATTTCACAAATGTAAAACGCACCTTTCGAAAACGGAAGGTCTGGCCGCAACTCATAGGTGGGCCTCAGGGTCCGGCTGAGTGAGATCCCGGCCACATCGCGTCTCGCAACATGCATGCATCATGCATCTAGTTGTATGGTTGCGTCATGCAAACTGTTCGTGACCTCGAGCGCAACCTGGGCGGTGACACCGCGGATCGCTCCGACCCGCACTCCCCCGCCGTCGACTCCGTGCTCGACGCCCTGATGAGCATCGGTCGGCTGATGCGCCACCGGGTGCAGGGCGACCACCTCGACCCGGGCACCTTCTGGCTGCTCAAGACCCTGCTCGGCTCCGGCTCGCTGCGGGTGACCGAGCTCGCGGGCTGCGCCAACCTCGACACTTCGACGGTCTCGCGGCACGTGACCCAGCTCGACCGCGCCGGGCTGATCCACCGTACGCCGGACCCGCAGGACGGCCGCGCCCAGCGGGTCGAGCTCAGCGAGCACGGCCGGGCCGAGCTGCAGAGCGCCCTGACCCAGCGCCGCGCCCTGCTGACCCGCAGCCTCGAGGGCTGGGACGACGCCGACGTCGAACAGCTGGACGTCCTACTCGCCCGCTTCGTGGGCAACATCGAATCTCTGACCGCAGAATTGGAGCAGGCATGACCAAGTACGCACCTCGTCGGGCGCTGATCGAGGACCCGCCCGCGGGAGCTCCGACCACCCCCGTCCCGGCGGACCCCGCGGTGGCCCTCGAGCCCGCCACCGCCGCCCCCGCCGGCGCCGCCGCCTCCGCGACCGGCGCCCCCACGACCGACAGCTACCTCAGCCACAGTCAGATCCTGGTGGTCATGGGTGGCCTGATGGCCGGCATGTTCCTGGCGGCCCTGGACCAGAGCATCGTGGGCGTGGCGCTGCCCAAGATCACCTCCGAGCTCGGGGGGCTGGACAAGCTCTCCTGGGTCGTGACGGCCTACCTCCTGACTTCGACCGCCGCCACCCCGCTGTGGGGCAAGATCTCCGATCTGCTCGGCCGCCGCCCGATCTTCCAGTCCGCCATCGTGGTGTTCCTGGTCGGCTCGGTCATCTGTGGCTTCGCCAGTCCCCTGGCCGACCTGCTCAACATCTCCGGCATCGACATCATGATCGCCGGCCGGGCCGTGCAGGGTCTTGGTGGCGGCGGCCTGATGTCGCTGGCGCTCGCCGTCATCGGTGACGTGATCCCCCCGCGGGAGCGCGGGAAGTACCAGGGCCTCTTCGGTGCCGTCTTCGGCGTCTCCTCGGTGGCCGGCCCGCTGCTCGGCGGTCTGTTCACCGACCACCTCGGCTGGGAGTGGATCTTCTTCATCAACCTGCCGATCGG
>JAOPXW010000073.1 GCA_025964935.1 Friedmanniella sp.
GGCCACCAGCACCGGCGGCAGCCCGGCGACGGCGTCCTCGGCCCGACCCGTCGCGGTCTGCACCCGCGTCCGGGCCACCGCCGCCAGCAGCCGCGGGGACCCGACGGCCCACCCGGCCCTGGTCAGGTCCACGGCCTCGTCCGCGGCCGCCTCGGCCTCCACCACGCGGTCCACGCGCAGCAGGTCCCCGACCAGGTCGGTCAAGGCGGCGGCGAGCTGCAGCCGTACGGGGTCCCCGACGCGGGCGGCCAGACCCCGCAGCGTGGCGACCAGGTCGTGCCGGGTCACCAGGGCGAGATCGGTCTCTCCGACCGCCAGCAGCCGGTCGGCCAGGTCGCGGTAGAGCCCGAACAGCGGCTCGGTCAGGCGCTCGACCAGCCCGGCGGGGTGCCGGCCCGGCTCGGCCAGCCGCCCGTCGACGACCCGGTCGTAGCCGTCCTTCGCGGCGTGCAGGAAGCCCAGGGACTCCTCGGTCCGACCGCCCGCCCACCGGGTGTCGGAGGCCAGCCGGTCGGTGTCCAGAGCCAGGTAGGCCGCGTCGGGGTCCGCACGCAGGCCGGCCTCGGCCAGCCGGGTCAGGGCCGCGTCGGCGTACGCGTTGGCCAGCGGGACGTCGCCGGCGGCCAGGGCCGTGCGGGCCGAGGAGCTCAGCGCCCAGACCACCGTGACGGGCTCCAGCCGCGGGTCGATGGGCAGCTCGGCCACCTGGGCCCGGAGCGCCTCCCAGGATTCGACCGTCACCCCGGCCGCCTCCGGCAGCCGCACCGCGACCTGGACCGCGGCCAGATGGACCAGAGCGGTGCCGCAGCGCACCACGTCCTCGGCACTCGTGTACGGCCCGATCGGCCCGAGGGCGCGCAACACCTCGGCCGAGCGCTTGACCGCGTCCTGGGCGTCGGGCGCGGCCGCGGCGTACGCGTGACCCAGCAGCCGGTGCGCGGTGAGCAGGTTGAGGGCGTCGACCAGCTCGGGCAGCCGGGACGGGTCGGAGCCGATCCAGCCCCGGAGCCGCTGGACCGCGGAGGTCAGGGCCTTGGCGCGGCGAGCGTACTCGTCTCCGGGCTGCGTTTTCTTCTGCGTCTGAGCCATGGTGCCGCCCAGTCCACCACCCCGCGGCGCCCACGGACAACGCACCGTCCGGGCGGCGGGCCATTCCGCCGGCCGCGCCAGCGTCGGCCCGGCGAACCGCAGCCGGGGTCAGACGGCGGCGCGGAGCCGCGTCACCAGCTGCTGGGTGGCGGCCGGCGACGGCCCGATCACCAGCCAGGCCAGCTTCCCGCTCGTCCAGCCCACGGCCTCGCCCTGGAAGTCGTCCTGCCCCTCGGCCCCGGCGACGTGGCAGGCGAACCAGACCGGCTTGGTCAAGGGCTTGGCGGTGACGCCGGGTCCGCCGTACCGGTTGACCGGGCGGGGAGCCGTGCCCCGATAGCTGCCCGGGGAGCAGGCGAAGACGAGCCCGAACCCGGCCGAGAGCAGGTTGTTCGCGCTCATCAGCTCCCGCTTCCCCGACGGCGTGTCGCGGCTGGAGTACTCCTCGAACACGGTCACCGCGCGGGTGCTGCCGTAACTGACGCCGGTGTCCCGGGCGGGCGGGTCCTCCCCGCGACCGTCGTTGAGATAGGAGTGTCGGGCCACGCCGTCCAGGCGTCGGGGCATCGCGCTGAGCACGGTCCGCGCCGGGGTCAGGGTCCCGGGCCAGGCCACCTTCTCCACCCCGTACGAGCCGCTCGCCCGGGCCGCCGGGGTCGCGACGCTGCTCGGCGTCGGGCGCACGCTGGGCGTGCTGCCGGGTGGGGTGGCGGCGGTGGGTGTCACGGGGCCCGCCGGGGAGGTCGAGGCGCTCGGTGCGCCGGGGACGCCACCGGGGCTCGCTGCGCACCCGACCAGGCCCACCAGGCCCAGGAAGGACAGGGCCATCAGCCGTACGCGCTGGGATCCCGACATCGGCACGTCACCGTCCGCGGTGTTGAGGGCGGACGCCGACGTCCACCTGCTGCCGAGCGTAGACCCTCCGACTACGGTGGCACCATGGCGTCCGCCCTGGTCAACGTGGCCCCGATGGTGGTGCTGTTCCTGGTCTTCCAACGCTCCTTCGTGCAGGGCTTCGCCCGCAGCGGGATCCGGTGAGCGTGCGTCTCGACCCCTGGGCGCGCCAGCGGTCCCTGGCCCGCACGACGGTCGGGTGGGCGGTCGGCAGCCTGGGTGTCGGGGCGGTCCTGGCCACCCGGCGCGACCCGTGGTGGCGGTCCTTCGGTCAGCAGCACCTCGGATGGGGCGCGGTCGACCTCGCCATCGTGGCCGTGGTCCAGACGCTGCAGCGCCGGTCGATGGACCGGCTGCCCGACCCGTACGCCCCGCCCGCGCTCGGGGCCCAGGAGCGCAGGCTGCACCGCGTGCTGCTCGGAAACGCGATCGCCGACGCCGGCTACTGCGTCGTGGGCGCCGTCATGATGGCCAAGCTCCGTAACAACCCGCGCGCCGCCGGAGCGGGCGCCGCGATCGTCCTCCAGGGCGCCTTCCTGATGGTCCACGACGGCCACCACGCCCTCGGCAGCCGGCCCGGGGCCCGTCGCTAGGGCGTTCTCCCCGGAATAGTGACGCCAGTGAAGCCTTTTTGCCGTTTCGGGCGCGGATCGTGTCACTGGCGTCACTTTTCCGGGGCTTCGCCGAGGGCCGCTGCCCGGCCGGCTCGATAGGGTCAGCCGATGCAGCCGACCCCCTTCCGGACCGGCATCGGTCACGACCTGCACCGCCTCGTGCCGGGGCACCGGCTCGTCCTGGGCGGCGTGACCGTCCCGTCCGAGGCGGGTTTCGACACCCACTCCGACGGCGACGTGCTCTGCCACGCCGTGGTCGACGCGCTCGCCGGGGCGCTGGCGGACGGGGACCTGGGCACCCACTTCCCCGAGGACGACCCGGCCGCCGACCAGGCCCGGAGCCTGGACTTCGTGGTCGCCTTCGCCGCCCACCTGGCCGAGCGGGGTTATCGCGTGGTCAACCTGGACAGCTTCGTCACTCTCGGCACCGTACGGCTGAGGCCGCACCTGGACGCGATGCGCGACAACCTCGCCCGGGCGCTCGGGATCGACGTGGGGTGCGTCTCGGTCAAGGCCCGCTCCAACGACGGGATCGGACCCGAGGGCGAGGGGACCGCCTGCGGTGCCACGGTCAGCGTCCTGGTCGCGCCGATGGACCGACCCTGAGAGGGCCGGCTCAGTCGAGGTAGGGGTCGGCCCAGGCGCTGATGATGCGGGCGGCGCGCTTGGCCTGGAGGGGGCCGGTCAGCAGGTGGTCGGCCCCTTCCAGGGAGACGAAGCTGCGGGGGTGCCGGGCGGTGCGGAAGATCTGGCTGGCGTTCTCGATGCCCACGGTGTTGTCGGTGGGGGAGTGCATGATCAGCAATGCCTTGCGGAGGGTCCGGATGCGCTCCCGCAGGTCCGCCGCACGCACGTCCTCGATGAAGTGCCGGCGCAAGGTCAGAGCCTTGCCCCCGACGAGGAACGGGGCCTCCCCCTCGTCCAGGATCCGCTCGATCAGCAGGTCGTAGTTGTGCTCGACGTGCCCCGGCTCGTACGGCGCCGCGACGCTGGCGATCGCCCGGACGCCGGGCACGTGGTGCGCTGCGGCGATGACGGCCGCTCCGCCGAAGGAGTGGCCGACGAGTAGGCGGACGGGCCGGCCGCTGGCCTCCATGAACTCCACCGCCGCCACGGTGTCGTCGACCTTGTGAGAGAACGACCCGTCGCCCCAGTCGCCCTCGGAGTCGCCCAGCCCCAGGTTGTCGAACCGCAGCATGCCGATGCCCTCGCGGGCGAGCTGCTTGGAGATCCGGGAGGCGGCCGGGCTGTCCTTGCCGAGGGTGAAGCCGTGGGAGAAGACCCCCCAGCCCCGCGTACGTCCCTCGGGCAAGTCGACCACCCCGGCCAACCGGGGGCCGCTGCTGCTCGCGAACTGGACCCGCTCGGTCATCGGTTTCCTCCGGGGCGCCGGTGGGTCGAAACCGTGGGCGTCGGCTCTCGCATCGGAAAAGGATGGCATACCGGGCGCTGCTCGCCGTCGCCCCGAGCTCAGGGCCGCCGTCCGGTCGCCGCCGGCCTCAGGGCTGCAGACCGCCCCCCGCGGACCGGCGCGACGTCACCAGGAGCCGGACCCCGGTGCCGACGAGCCACCCGGCCAGACCCGCCTGGAACGGGAACAACACGGTCCAACTCGGGTCACCCGTGAGCACGACCAGAGGCGCCGCCCCGGCCGACAGCACGCCGCCGACGACCGCCGGGA
>JAOPXW010000074.1 GCA_025964935.1 Friedmanniella sp.
TACCCCCCACCATGCGTCGTGTCGTCGTCGGCCCCGACTCCTTCGAGGTCACCACCGTGGCCGTGCCCGAGCCGAGGCCCGGCGAGGTCTTGGTCCAGAGCGTCCTCAGCGGGGTCTGCGGGTCCGACACCCACGCCGCCCACGGCCGGCACCCCTTCGTCGCCCTGCCCTACCGGCCCGGCCACGAGGTGGTCGGCGTGGTCCGCGGCCACGGCGCCGACGTGACGGGTCTGCGGGCCGGCCAGCGGGTCACCGTCGAGCCCACGCTGCCGTGCTGGCACTGCAAGATGTGCACCAGCGACCGCAGCAACCTGTGCGAGAACCTCCGCTTCTTCGGCTGCGGCTATGACCAGGGCGGGATGGCGGACTACTTCACCCTCCCGGCCGACCGCCTGCACCGGATCCCCGACGGGATCGACGACCTGAACGCCGCGCTGATCGAGCCGCTCTCGACCCCGGTGCACGCGGCCAGGCTGGCCGGGGACCTCCGGGGCCGGGCCGTGGTCATCCTCGGGTGCGGCACGATCGGCCTGCTGACCCTGGCTGCGGTCCGGCACTTCGGCGCCGGCACCGTGGTGATGACCGACGTCCGCGCGGACAAGCGCGAGCTGGCGCTCCGCCTCGGCGCCGACCACGTGGTGGACGCCTCGGCGCCCGACGCCGCGGTGCAGGCCCGGACCGCCCTCGGCGAGTCGGCCGACGTCGTCTTCGACTGCGTGGCCAACCGGGTCACGGTCGCGCAGGCGGTGGCGATGGCCCTCAAGGCCGGCACGGTGATGGTGGTGGGGGTGCCCGCCGGGGACATCAGCGTCCCGATGGCCCTGATCCAGGACCAGCAGGTCCGGATCCAGGGCAGCGCCACCTATCTCCCGGTCGACTTCGAGACCGCGATCGCCATGGTCGGGGCCGGCGAGGTCCGGGCCGGCGATCTGGTCACCGCGCAGTACCCCCTCGAGCAGGTCGCCGACGCGTTCGCCGCCTCGGCCAGCGGCGAGCACGTCAAGGTCGTCCTGTCACTGGGCCCCACCGCGTGACCGTCCCCGCCGGGGTCCGCCCGGACCCCGGGCCGCACCCAGGAGGTGACCGATGAGCGAGCCCCGCGACCGCGTACGGTTCGGCCCCGAGCGGCACCAGCACATCCTGACCGCCCTGCGCACCCAGGGCCGGCTGGACGCGGCCGCCGTCGCGGCGGAGCTGGGCGTCACGTCCGAGACGGTCCGCAAGGATCTCATCCAGCTCGAGCACAACGGTCTGCTGCGGCGCGTGCACGGCGGGGCGGTGTCGGCGGAGCGGCTGTCGATGGAGCCGATGGTGGCCTCCCGGACCGAGTTCACCCAGGAGAAGACCCGGATCGCCCGGGCCGCCCTGAGCTACGTGCCGCACGGCGGGTCCATCCTGATCGACGCCGGCTCCACCACGGCCCAGGTCGCCGAGCAGCTGCCCGGCGACATCGACCTGACCGTCTACACCAACACCCTGACCGTGGCCCTGGCCCTGATGAACCGGCCCCGGATCACCGTGTACACCCTGGGGGGTCGGCTCCGCGCGCCCACGCTGGCCGAGGTGGGCGACGTGGCGGCCCGCACCCTGGCCGAGATCAACGTCGACGTCGCCTTCCTGGGGACCAACGGCATCTCCCTGGTCCGGGGCCTCACCACCCCCGATCCGGAGGAGGCGGCGGTCAAGCGGCTGATGCTGCGCACCGCGCAGCAGCGCATCCTGCTGGCCGACCACAGCAAGGTGGGCCTGGTCCGCGGCACCCGGCACGCCCAGCTCAGCGACATGGACCTGATGATCACCGACAAGCAGCTCAGCGGGTCTCGGCTGGCCGACCTGGAGCGGACCGGCGTGGAGATCCAGCGCGTCTGAGGCCGGCGGCTTCCCCGTACGGGCTCAGGCGCCGAGCACGGCCGGACCGAACGCGACCCCGACCACGGCCCCCGCGACCAGCCACGGCCCGAACGGCAGCTCGCCCCGCAACGAGACCCGCCGGGTGAGGACCAGCAGCAGCGCGACCAGGGCGTTCAGCGCGAACGCCGCCAGGGCGCCCAGCGTCACCTCGGCCCAGCCGAACCAGCCCAGGAACCCCCCGAGCAGCCCGAAGAGCTTGACGTCGCCGAGACCGAGGTTGTCCGGCTGGACCAGGGCCAGGACGAAGGAGCCGGCCAGCAGCACCGCCGCCGCCGCCCCGGCGCGGCCCAGCCGCTCCCAGCTCCCCGACGTGGCCGCCGCGACCACGAGCGCCAGCAGCAGCAGCGGGTAGAGCGGCACCAGCAGCCGGTCCGGGAGCCGGTGGTCGGCCAGGTCGACCAGCACCAGCCAGGCGCAGCCCACGACCAGGACCAGGGAGCCGGCGAGCTCGGGCCAGCCGCCGGCCAGGAAGGCCGCCCCCAGGCCCCCCAGTCCGGCCAGCGGCACGACCAGGGAGGTCCGGAGCCAGCGCGACTCGCGCCCCGACAGCCGACGGGCCCACGGGGCCAGCAGCACGGCCGCGCCGACGCAGACCCCGGCGCCCAGCCCGCCCACGGCCAGCCCCAGACTCACGAGAAGGCCGAGACGATGTCCATGGCGGCCGGCCCGAGCAGGACGATGAAGAGCACCGGCAGGATGCACAGCATCAGCGGGAAGAGCACCTTGACCGGGATCTGCATGGCCTTCTCCTCGGCCCCCTGCCGACGCTTGATCCGCATCTCCGCGGCCTGGGTCTTGAGGACCTCCGAGATCGCGATGCCGTACTTGTCCGCCTGGGTGATGGCGCTGACGAACTTGCGCAGGTCGGGCACCTGGGTGCGGGTGGCCAGACCCTCGTACGCCTGCCGTCGCGACTGCCCCACCTGGATGTCCTGCAGGGTGCGGACGAGCTCCTCGGCCAGCGGGCCCTTGCCGTTCTTGCCGGCCCGGGCCATGGCCGAGTCGAACCCCAGCCCGGCCTCGACCGCGATGGTCATCTGGTCCAGGGTGTCGGCCAGCTCGAGGCCGATCTTCTGGCTGCGCTCCTGACCGCGGCTGTGCAGCAGCAGGTCGGGAAGGAAGTAGCTGACCACGGTGACCGCCAGCACGATCAGGATGGTGAGCGCACCGGGTGAGGTGCTCAGGTAGAACAACCCGACCGCCAGCAGCACCGGCGGCAGCACCACCTTGACGGTCAACACCCGCTCCAACGGCCAGGCCGCCGGGCGACCGGCACGGGCGAGCAGCCGGTCCAGCCGCGGCAGCGAGCTCGGCGGGGTGAGCCGGCGGGCCAGGGCCTGCAGCCCGGTCCGGGCGTTGCTGCCCAGCTCGGGCTCGGCTGAGACGTGGCTGACCAGGCCGCGCTCCAGGTTGGCCAGCAGACGCTCCCGCTCGGGGTCGCGACGGGTGACCAGCGAGAAGACGACGACGGCGACGAACAGCCCGAGACCGACCACGGCGACGGCGACCACAGGAGGCACGGCAGGTTCCTTTCGGGGGAATCAGAACTTGATGCGAACGACCTTGCGCAGCCACAGCGCGCCGACGAGGAGCAGCAGCACCGCCACGCCGATCAGGATGTAGCCCACCATGCTCTCGGTGAACTTCATCATGTACGACGGGTTCGCGAAGAGCAGGAAGCCGCCGATCCCGAGCGGGAGCGCCATCAAGACGTACGCCGACAGCTTCCCCTCGGCGCTCAAGGACTTCACCTGACGACGGATCTGGTTGCGCTCCCGGATGGTGTTCCCGACCCCGTCCAAGACCTCGGCCAGGTTGCCCCCCACCTCCCGGTTGATGGCGATGGCCTGGGTCACCCAGGAGAAGTCCTCGCTGCCCATCCGGGTCGAGGTCTCCTCCAGGGAGGGCGCCAGCGGCCGCCCGACCCGGGTCTCGTTGATGATGCGGGCGAACTCGCCGGCGGTGGGCTCCGGGGCCTCGGCGGCCACCGAGGCCAACGCCTGCATCAGGCTCTGTCCGGCCCGCAGGCTGCTGGCGATCAGCTGCAGCGACTCGTCCAGCTGGTCGGCGAACTGCCGCTTGCGCCGGGTGACCAACATGTTGAGATAGCCGCGGACGGCGACCGGGGCAGCCAGGGCCAGCACGGCACCAAGGATCGGCCCGCCCAGGAAAAGGCCGAGGCCGCCGGCCACCAGCGCCCCGACGATGACCAGCAGCACGACCTCCTGCAGGGGCATCTTGATCCCGGCCCCCTCGAGCACGGCCATGTGCACCCCGATGTCGGAGCG
>JAOPXW010000094.1 GCA_025964935.1 Friedmanniella sp.
GCGCGACCTCGCGCTGGAGAACCCGATCCGCGCCATCCGGGACATGAGCCGGGACCGTACCGGCCAGGTCAAGGTCGCGCTGGCCAACGGCCGCCGGATCTCGGCCCTGGAGCTGCAGACCGAGTACTACGAGAAGGTGGCGGAGTTCGTCCGGCGGGAGAACCTGGGCACGCCCACCGTCGACCGGGTGCTGGACCTGTGGGAGCGCACCCTGCGGGCCGTGGCCGAGGACAAGCTGGAGCTCATCGACACCGAGGTGGACTGGGCCATCAAGCTGAAGCTGCTGGACCGCTACTCGGCCAAGCACAACCTGAGCCTGGCCGACCCGCGGATCGCCCAGATCGACCTGGCCTACCACGACATCCGGCGGGCCCGGGGGCTGTTCTCGCTGCTGGAGAACCGCGGCCTGGCCGCCCGGGTGACCACCGAGCCGGCCATCTTCCGGGCCAAGTCGGTGCCACCGCAGACCACCCGGGCCAAGTTGCGCGGCGACTTCATCCGGGCCGCGCAGGAGGGCCGGAACGACTACACCGTCGACTGGGTGCACCTGAAGCTCAACGACCAGGCGCAGCGGACCGTGCTCTGCAAGGACCCGTTCCTGGCCACCGACGAGCGGGTGGACCGTCTGATCGCGTCCATGAACCGCACCGGCTCCTGATCGACACCGGTTCGCGCTCGTGCCGGTGAGTTGGCCTTCGCCGGGTAGGGTGCTCCGGTGCGTTCAACCCATCTGAAAGCCGCCCTCGGCCTCGGGCTTGCTGCCTCCGTCCTCGTTCTCGGGGCCTGCAGCAAGAACGACGCGTCGGCCACGCCCACCCCCACGGCGTCGGCGTCGGCTCCCGCCTCGGCGAGCCCGAGCGCCAGCGCCAGTGCCACCGCGGCTCCGGTCAAGGCCTCGACCAGCTTCGACAAGGTGACCGTCAGCGGGGCGTACGGCAAGTCCCCGACCGTCAAGGTCGCCTCGCCGTGGGTCATCGACAAGACCCGGACCAAGGTCCTGAAGGCCTCCAACGGCCCGGTGATCAAGGCCGGCTCCACCGTCGAGGTCGACTACTACGGGGTGGACGCCCGGACGGGCAAGAAGTTCGACGACTCCTTCAGCCGGGGCCAACCGGTCGCCTTCCCGCTGGACCAGGTGGTCCCCGGCTTCAGCAAGGGCCTCGTCGGGCAGCACCAGGGCAGCCGGGTGCTGATCGCCATGCCCGGCAAGGACGGCTACGACGCCTCCGGCGGCAACAGCCAGGCCGGGATCGAGGTCGGCGACACCCTGCTCTTCGTGGTCGACATCGTGGACGCGCCGCTGACCGGGCCCAAGGGCGCCGAGGTCACCCCGAAGGCGGGTCTGCCGACGGTCACCGACAAGGCCGGGGTGCCCTCGATCAGCGTCCCCAAGACCACGGCACCGACCCAGCTCGTCGTGCAGCCCCTGATCAAGGGGACCGGCAAGAAGGTCGCCGCCACCGACACCCTCACCTTCGACTACCGCTGGGTGAAGTGGTCCGACGGCAAGCTGCTCGAGGAGTCCTACTCGACCAAGCCGGCCACCGCCCCGCTGGCCCAGCTGCTGGCCGGGATGCAGAAGGGCCTGGTCGGCCAGACGGTCGGCAGCCGGGTGCTGCTGGTCATCCCGCCGGCCGACGGCTACCCCGACGGCAACGCCACCCCCAAGATCGACAAGAACGAGACCCTGGTGATGGTCGTCGACGTGCTCTTCACCCAGGCCGGCCAGTAGGCACGACCGGCTGACCGCTGCCCTCAGAGCAGGGTGGCGGCCAGCCGTCCCGCGGCTGCGGCCGCCAGGAAGTAGGCGGGGTCGCCGTCCAGATCGCGCCCCATGGTCGAGAGCCGTACGGGGGAGTCCCGCAGCGCGTCGTCCAGGCCGGTCAGGTCCACCGCCACCCGGCGGTGCCGGTGCAGGGTCTCCGCCGCCGCCTCCACGTCGGCGGCCAGGCCCGCCACCGCGGGCAGGTCGGCGATCCCGGTCAGCCGGTCGGCGGTGCGGAAGTCGGGGACGGCCAGGTCGGCGGGCAGCAGGGCGACCCGCCCGTACGCGGTCAGGCTGTGGTGCGAGACGCCCCGGTGCCGGGCGCGCTGGTCGGCCGAGGAGATCCGCAGGCTGCCGACGGGGCGACCGCCCAGCGTGGCCGTGGCGTTGACCGCCTCGCCGACCCCCACGCCGGAGAAGCCCCAGCGGGTCCCGGTGCCCAGGTTGCCCGGCCCCTGCGTGCAGACCACCACCTCGGCCCCCAGTGCCAGCCGGGCGGCGAGCAGACCCGAATGCACACTGACGGCCTCCAGGTCACCCCCGAAGGACTGGCCGGTGGTCACGGTGCCGGCCAGCAGGCCCGCGTCGCGCAGCTGGGCCACCGAACGGGAGAAGGCCAGCGGCAGGGCGCCCTGGTCGGTCATCACGTAGACCACGCGGGTGCCGGGCCGGTCGTGGCGCAGGGCCAGCAGGATCGGGGCCAGGGCCGAGTGCAGGTCGGCGACCACCACCGGCAGCCCGGCCAGGGAGTCGGCGTCGCGCAGCAGCTCGTGGTGCGGGGACCCCTGCTCGTCGGCGCCGGCGACCATCGCCTGCAGGGGGAGGTAGCGGGCCTTGACCAGGTGGCCGGCCGGCTGCGGGGGCTGGCCGTGCGGGTGACCGTCGGCGTCGAGGACCGCGATGACCAGGGCGTAGCCGCCGGTGCCCAGACCCCGGTCGAGGGCGGCCACGTTGAGCAGCACCCGGTCCCCGACCACCGGCGTCGGTGTGAGGTCGGTGTAGGCCAGGGCGCGGACGACAGCGGTCGAGGCCGAACCCGGGTCCAGCCGGGCCACCTCCAGCTCCACGGCGCCGGGCCACCGGCCCCGTAGGGCCGTGACCTCCCCGTCGGCCCAGATGATCACGGCCCGACCCTAACCGACCCCGGCCGGAGCCGGACGGGACGGTGGCGGCGGGTGGGGGACGACCCCGGTCGGCGCGGCGATGCGCGCTCCCGGGGGCCGCCGTACGGGCTGGTAGCGTGCTGCCCGACCGTCCCCTCCCCGGGTGAGGCTGCGTCCGTCCCAGGAGATCCCCCGCCATGGCCCCTCGCAAGACCGAGCGGATCGTGAACCTCACGATCTGTCTGCTCGTCTCGGGTCGCTATCTCACCAAAAACCAGATCCGGCAGGCCGTCGAGGGCTACCACGACCTCTCCGACGCCGCCTTCGAGCGCACCTTCGAGCGGGACAAGGACGAGCTGCGGTCCCTGGGGGTGCCCATCGAGGTGGGGGGCTACGACGCGTTCTTCGACGACGAGGCCGGCTACCGCATCCTGCCGGGTGAGTTCGAGCTCCCGCCGATCGAGCTGGACGCCGAGGAGGCGGCCGTGGTCGGGGTCGCCGCGCGGGTCTGGCAGCACGCCAGCGTGGCCGCCTCGACCCGGAGCGCGCTCGCCAAGCTCCGCGCCGTCGGGATCGAGCCGGACACCTCCGCGCTGGCGGCGCTGGAGCCGTCGGTGCAGGCCACCGAGCCCGCCTTCGAGCTGCTCTGGAACGCGGTCCTGGAACGGGTCCGGGTCCGCTTCACCTACCGCGACGGCCAGCTGCGGACCCTGGAGCCGTGGGGGCTGACCTCGTCCAAGGGCCGCTGGTACGTCATCGGGCGCGACGTCGACCGGGCCGCCACCCGGATGTTCAAGCTGTCGCGGATGGCCGGTCCCCCCGACCGGGTGTCCAAGCCCGCGGCGTACGAGGTGCCGGCCGACCTCGACCTGCGCGAGCGGGCCCGCTCTCTCGGTCCGCAGGAGCCGACCGGCCAGGCGGTGCTGGCCGTCCGCCACGGCAAGGCCCCCAGCCTGAGCCGGCGGGGTGAGCCGACGACACCCGGGGTCGTGCTGCCCAACGGCTTCACCGCGTAAGCCGTCGGCTACGCCGACCTGCGGGGGGCGGCGGAGGAGATCGGTGGGTT
>JAOPXW010000150.1 GCA_025964935.1 Friedmanniella sp.
CACCCCGCCCTGGTGGACGCCCACCGCCGCTACCCCGACTTCCGGGTCGGGCGGACCGAGGCGGTCTACGAGGCCCTGGCGCCGGCCTGCCTGGAACAGGTCGTGACCGGCAAGGAGGCGTTCCGCGCCTGGCGGCTGCTGGTCACCGAGTTCGGTGAGCCGGCGCCGGGCCCCACGGGCGACCCGGACTCCGCGGCGTACGGGATGCGGCTGCCCCCCACCCCCGAGGCCTGGGCCCGGGTGCCGAGCTGGCGCTTCCTGGCCGCCGGGGTCGAGCAGCGGCGGAGCCGCACCCTGGTCCGGACGGCCCCGCGGGCGGCCGCGCTGGAGCGCACCCTGACCGGCTCGTACGCCGACGCCGACCGGGCCCTGCGCAGCTTCCCCGGCGTCGGGGTCTGGACGTCGGCCGAGGTCCGGCAGCGGGCGCACGGCGACCCCGACGCGTGGAGCGTCGGGGACTACCACGTGGCCAAGGACATCAGCTTCACCCTGACCGGGGAGATCCTCGACGACGCCGGCTGCCTGGAGGTGCTGGAGCCCTACCGCGGGCACCGGTTCCGGGTCCAGAGCCTGCTGGCGATGGTCGGCAGCCGGCGTCCGCGCCGGGGTCCGCGGATGACCCTGCCCACCCACACCCCGTACGCCACCGGCGGCCGTTCCTGAGCCCGGTCAGGGACGCAGCAGCAGACCGACCAGCACCGCGTTCAGGGCCACGATCAGGGCCACCACGACCCAGGCCGTCCGGATCGTGCCCGCCCGGGTCGGGGCCAGGGCCATCAGCCGGGGGTCGCGGGCGAAGCGGACCAGCGGGACCAGGGCGAAGGGGATGCCGAAGGACAGCGCGACCTGGGAGACGATCAGCAGCCGGGTGGGGTCGGCGCCGAGCCCGAGGAGCAGCAGCGCCGGGACCGCGGTCAGGACCCGACGCCAGACGATCGGGATCCGGCGCCGCAGCAGCCCGGCCATGATGACCGAGCCGGCGTAGCCGCCGACCGAGGTCGAGGCCAGGCCGGACGCCAGCAGGGCGAGGGCGAAGAGCATCGCGACCACCGGCCCGAGCTGGGCGCCGATGGCGGCGTGCACGGCGTCCAGGCCGTCCACCTGGAGGCCGAACAGGGCGCTGCCGCTGAGCAGCAGCATGGCGATGTTGACCCCGCCGGCCACCAGCATGGCCGCCACCACGTCGGTGCGGATTCCGCGGAGCACGGGGCGGGCGCAGCTCGGGTCCGCCCGGCCGTGCCGGTCCCGGACCAGGGCCGAGTGCAGGTAGACCGCGTGCGGCATGACCGTGGCTCCGAGCATCCCCACGGCCAGCAGGGCGCTGTCGGTACCGGCCAGCCGGGGCAGCAGACCGGTGACGACCTCGCCGGCGACCGGGGGGGCGACGAACAGCCCGGCGACGAAGCCGACGGACACGACCCCGAGCAGCCCGGTGATGACCCGCTCGAAGGTGCGCTGGCTGCGGCGGTCCTGGACGAGGAGCAGGACGGTGGAGACGGCCGCGGTCACCACGGCGCCCGCCACCAGTGGGAGGTCGAAGAGCAGCCGGAGCGCGATGGCCCCGCCGACGATCTCGGCGATGTCGGTGGCCATGGCGACCAGCTCGGCCTGCACCCAGTAGGCCAGCCGGACACGGCGGCTGGTGCGTCCGGCGACCAGGGCCGGCAGGGACTGACCGGTGAGCCAGCCGACCTTGGCCGAGAGGTACTGCACCAGGCCCGCCATCACCGTGGCCCCGACCAGCACCCACAGCAGCAGGTAGCGGTAGCCGGCCCCGGCGGAGGTGTTGGTGGCCACGTTGCCGGGGTCGACGTACGCGACCGCGGCGACGAACGCGGGCCCGAGCAGCCGGGAGCGGTCCCGGAGGGCCTGCGGCGTGAGCAGCGTCAGGGCCACGGCGGTCTCCTCTCCTCACCCGGTGGTGCGTCCGACGGAGACCCCGGGGGTACCGGGGCCTCCGCCGGACGAGGGTCCAGCTGTCCTCAGGCTAGGCCTGGGGTCAGCCGTTCGCTCCGCTGACGTGCAGGTCGCCGTTCACACCGGCGGGGAAGAACCCACCCCGGTCGACCGACTTCGGGGTGAGATAGACGATGTTCAGCACGTTGGCCGGGGTCCGGCTGTAGGCGATGGCGTTCTTGTCCGTGGGGACGAGGTTGCCCGTCTTGGCCGACCCGATGCCGCGGTCGTCGTCGCTCTTGCCGTCCAGGCTGTCCCGGGCGTTGGAGATCTTCTGTGCCGCCGCGTACAGGCCCTTGCTGTAGAGCGAGGTCCGCACGATGCCGGCGTGGTAGGCCTCGACGGCCAGGATGCCCGCCGCCGCCTCCAGGTAGGCCTTGTTGTCGATGAGCGGGGCGGCACCCTTGTACGCGGTGACGCCGACGTCTTCGAAGATGAACGCGGCGAGCAGGAAGTTGTTCTCGTTCGCGAACGGGTCGAAGGTCTGGGTCGAGGAGATCAGACCGGCCGCCCGAGCCGCAGCGGTGAAGCTGCTCTTCAGGTCGATCTGGGGACGCGCCACCGCGGCCCCGCCGAGGGCGTTGCGCAGGAACGCGACGTGGTTGAGCTCGTCCTGGGCGATCTCGCGGGCGTACTGCTTGATCGCCCGGCTCTTGAAGTCGACCTTGCGGCCACCGGTGACCTTGCCCAGGTCGCCCTTGCCGCCGGTCAGGCTGGAGGGGACGCCCCAGCCGTAGTAGGCGTGCAGGTAGAACTCCGCCTCGAGGTACTCGAGGTTGAGGGCGAAGTTCAGGACGGTGCCGTCGCTGGGGGCGTCGCTGCCCGTCGCGGGGGCGGCGGAGGCGGACAGACCGCCCGTGCCGATCAGGGCGGAGGTGCCCACGACGCCCAGGCCGGCGAGGCCGGCGTTCCGCAGGAACGAACGACGGTCCTTCTCGCTCTCTGCGCTGCGGTTGATCATGTCAACCACGGTCTTCTTGCCAAACATGCTGCTCCTTCGGGGAGGTGTCGGCTCCGAGGACGGCGCAGCTGATGACTCCTCCGCGTGCGGAGCGCACGGGGAGGCAGATGAACGAGGGTCACGACGTCGGACAGCGTCGTCGGGACGGACGGACCACCAGCTACACGGGGTGGCCCCGCGGTGGTGGTCGGCTCCTGACCAGCGAACTCTTCACCCCCGCGGGAGAACGCCCTACATGATCTTCGGGACGCTCGACCCTCCGGATGGGTGCTGGGTGCGGCCGGATTCAGCCGGGTGGCGTACTCATTCCCCCCCAGCGCTCCTCGATCCGGCCGACACGCCACACCAGCAGCGCCACCCCGAAGGTCAGCACGAACAGTCCGACCACGGCGTACCCGAGCTGGTGCAGGTCGAGCCGGGCCAGGGCCGCCACCGGACCGTGGTCGGCGCCGGCCCGCCGGGCCAGCAGGGAGGCGATCTCCAGGCTGCCGATGGCCAGGGCCACCGCGACCGACAAGGTGGTGATGGTCAGGTTGTAGTAGACCTTCCGGACCGGGCGGTTGAAGGCCCAGCCGTAGGCCAGGCTCATGAAGCAGCCGTCGGCGGTGTCGAGCAGGCTCATCCCGGCCGCGAACAGGACCGGGAGGGTGAGGACGGCGTACCAGGGCAGGCTGAAGGCGGCGGCCCCGCCGGCCAGCACGAGCAGGCCGACCTCGGTGGCGGTGTCGAAGCCGAGCCCGAAGAGCAGCCCGACGGGATACATCTGGACCGGCCGCCGGATGGCCCGGGTCGCGGTGGCCAGCACGCGGCTGAACAGGCCGCGCCGCCGCAGCTGGGCCTCCAGCTCGGCCTCGTCCAGGGCGCCGTGACGCAGCTGCCGGGCGACCCGGACGATGCCGACCAGCACCCCCAGGTTGAGCAGGCCGATCAGCAGCAGGAACGCACCCGAGACCGCGGTGCCGACCACCCCGCTGAGGCGCTGCAGCAGTGAGGAGTCGTCCGCGAGCTGACCCGCGACGGCTCGGACGCCCAGGGCCAGCAGGGTGACCAGGCCGAAGACCACGCTGGAGTGCCCCAGGGAGAACCAGAACCCCACCGACAGTGGCCGCTGCGGCCGGTGCAGGAGCTGCCGGGTGGTGTTGTCGATCGCGGCGATGTGGTCCACGTCGAAGGCGTGCCGCATGCCCAGGGTGTACGCGGTCAGCCCGATCCCGACCCCGAAGACCCGGGCGTCGTCCAGGGCGTAGTGCGACGGGACGACGACCCCGATCAGCACCCCCCAGCCGACCAGGTGCAGGGCCAGGACGGTGGTCCCCATGCCGATCAGCGAGCGCCGCTCGGGTCGGCTCAGCCGGGTCCGGCCGGTCGTGGCCGGGTCGGTCTGGCCCCGTCGCATCCTGCCCCCTCCGCCGTCCGCCGGTCCGAGGCTACCGGCCGTGGCCGGACTCGCCGGGCTCGGTGGCCGTCAGGGTCTCCAGGGCACTGGAGCCCGGGAGCTGCACGGTGAACTCGGCGCCGCCCTGGGAGGACCGGCCGGCCCGGACCCAGCCGCCGTGCTGGTGGATGGTCTGGGCCACGATCGAGAGGCCGAGCCCGGTCCCCGGGGTGTTGCGGGCGGTCTCGGCGCGGTAGAAGCGGTCGAAGACGTACGGCAGGTCGGCGTCGGCGATGCCGGGACCCTGGTCGGCCACCCGCAGCCGGTCACCCTCGAGCTGGACCCGGATGGTCCCGCCGGGCGGGCTCCACTTGACCGCGTTGTCGAGCAGGTTGGTGACGGCCCGCTCCAGGGTGTCGGCCTCCCCGACCACGTAGAAGGGGTTCAGTTCAACGTCGAAGGCCAGTCCGTGGCCCCGCCGGCGTACGCGGTCCAGGGCGGCGTTGACGACGTCGCGGAAGTCCAGCGGCTCCGGCTTGGCCGAGGTGTCGTCACGGGCCAGCTGGACCAGGTCCTGGATCAGGGCGGTGAACTCCACGAACTGGGCGGTCACGTCGGCCAGGATCGCCTTGCGGTCCTCGGGCTTGAGCAGGCCGCTGGTGGCGTCGGCCGCCAGCAGCTCGATGTTGGTGCGCAGGCTGGTCAGCGGGGTCCGGAGCTCGTGGCCGGCGTCGGCGATCAGCTGCCGCTGCCGCTCCCGGGAGGAGGCCAGGGAGACCAGCATGTCGTTGAACGAGTCGGCCAGCAGCGCCATGTCGCCGCTGGCGGTGATCCGGATCGGCTCGAGCTGCTTGGTGCGGGACACCCGCTCGACCGCGGCCGACAGCTCGCGCACCGGGCGCAGGCTGGAGCGGGCCACGCCGGCACCGGCCACGCCGGCGACGACGACACCCGAGACCCCGAAGATCATCAGCACCGCCCAGAGCGAGCTCAGGATGGTGTTGGTGGCCCCGAGCGGGCGCCCCAGCACCAGGGCGTAGTTGTTCAGCTCGCTGATCGGGACGGCGACGATCCGGTACTGCCGACCGCTGGAGTCGACCCCGGAGCGCGCCGAGGTGCCGGAGTGGACCCGGGCGACGCTGAGCTCGCGGGGACCCAGCACCAGGTGCTCACGCTCGTCGGGAACGTAGTAGACGGTCCCGTCGGCGCGGATGGTGGCCACGCTGACGTTGCCGGCCTGCAGCGCCTGCTCGGTCAGCCCGCCCAGGTTGCGGATGTCGCGGGCCACCGGCAGCGAGACCGAGCGGGCCGTGTCGATCAGCTCGGCGTCCAGGGCCTGGTAGAGCGAGACCCGCAGCGTGACGTAGCCGGCGATGCTGGTGGCGGCGACCGCGACCGCGACCACCAGGGTGGTGAGGTAGGCGACCCGCCGCTGCAGCGGGAGGGACTGGCTGGAGTGCAGCCAGGACAGGTTCAGCCGGGGCAGCCGGCGCGTCCACATCGGCGGCTCCGGCTCGCCCGGGCGATCGGCCGCCGCCGGACGGGCGGCCGGCCGGTCGGTCACGGGGGCGTCTCGCGCAGCACGTAGCCCACACCGCGCACGGTGTGGATCAGCCGCGCCTCGTCGCCGGCCTCGGTCTTGCGTCGCAGGTAGCCGATGTAGACCTCGAGCGAGTTGGCCGTGGTCGGGAAGTCGAAGCCCCACACCTCGTTCAGCAGCCAGCTCCGCTCGAGCACCCGGCGCGGGTGCTGCATGAACGCCTCGAGCAGGGCGAACTCCGTCCGGGTCAGGCTGATCGACCGAGAGCCCCGCAGCACCTCCCGGGTCTGGGTGTTGAGGATCAGGTCGCCGAAGGCCAGGTTGTGGGCCGAGGGGTCGGTGGAGTCGGCCACCGTGCCGGCGCGGCGGACCAGGGCCCGCAGCCGGGCCAGCAGCTCGTCCAGCGCGAACGGCTTGGCCATGTAGTCGTCGCCCCCCGCGTCCAGCCCGTCGACCCGGTCGCCCACCGCGTCCCTCGCCGTCAGCACCAGGATCGGGACGTCGTTGCCCGCGGCCCGCAACATCCGGGTGGTCTCCAGGCCGTCGAGCCGGGGCATCATCACGTCCATCACCACCGCGTCGGGGCGGGCGGCGGCCAGCTTGGCCAGGGCCTGCACCCCGTCCTCCGCGGTGCTCACCTCGTAGCCG
>JAOPXW010000170.1 GCA_025964935.1 Friedmanniella sp.
AGGCGCTGCTCGCGCCGCGGGCCGACGGCACCCCGCTGGTCATCGAGCAGGGCCTGATCGAGTGCGGCTACGGGGACTGGACCGGCCGGACGCTGAAGGAGCTGAGCAAGGAGAAGCTCTGGAGCACGGTGCAGCAGCAGCCGTCCGCGGTCCGCTTCCCCGGGGGTGAGTCGATGACCGAGATGTCGTCGCGGGCCAACAACGCGATCCGGGCCTGGGACGCCAGGCTTTCGGCCGAGCACGGGTCCGACGCGGTCTGGGCCGCCGTCTCGCACGGGGACGTGATCAAGGCGATCCTCGCCGACGCCCTCGGCATGCACCTGGACAGCTTCCAGCGGCTGCTCGTCGACCCCGCCTCCATCTCGATCGTCCGCTACACCGAGAGCCGTCCCTACATCGTCACGCTGAACTCCACCGAGGCCGACCTGGGGCAGGCGCTGACCCCGCCGCCCAGGAAGTCCCGGACCCGTCGGGCCGCCGGCCACGACGACGCGGCGGTGGGTGGTGGGCTGGGCTCAGCCCCGGCCGCCGGTTGAGACCTGTCCTACGCTGTTGCCCATGGCCATCCTCGTGCACCGTTATGACGCACCCGACCGGTTCGTGGCCGGCACCGTCGGCCAGCCCGGAGAGCGCACCTTCTTCCTGCAGGCGCGGGAGGGCAACCGCATCACCAGCGTGGCCTGCGAGAAGCAGCAGGTGTCGGTCCTGGCCGAGCACCTCGACCGGGTCCTGGACGAGGTCATCCGGCGGAGCTCGGGCACCGTCGTCCCGCCGCCGGTCGCCAGCTCGCACGACACCGAGCCGCTCGACGCGCCCATCACCGAGGAGTTCCGGGTGGGGACGATGACCATCGCCTGGGACCCCAGCATCGACCGGGTCGTGATCGAGCTGTTCTCCAACGTGGACGTCGACGAGGACGACGACGCCGAGGACCCGCCCGGTGGGCCGGCCGTGGTCGCCGGCACCGACGAGCCCGATGAGATCGAGGCCGACGAGGTCTTCGTCATCAAGATCACCGCCGCGTACGCGCGGGACTTCGTCGCCCGGGCCCAGGCCCTGGTCTCGGCCGGTCGCCCGCCGTGCCCCTTCTGCCTGCAGCCGCTGGACCCCGAGGGCCACATCTGCCCCCGGGCGAACGGCTACCGCCGCGCGCTCTTCACCTGAGCGGGCGACGACGCCCTCCTTCATGACCGGCCCGACTCCACACCTCGGGGGCTGACGTGACCCACCCCGCCCTCACCATCGAGCTCGGCGAAGGTGAGCTCGAGATCACCGGGCGCCTGCTGCAGGCGTCCAACGCGACCTTCCTCGCCGACCTGACCCGCGACGGGGTGGGCGTGCAGTGCGTTTACAAGCCCGTCCAGGGTGAGCGCCCGCTCTGGGACTTCCCCACCCACACCCTCGGCCACCGCGAGGTGGCGGCGTACGAGGTGTCGCGGATCGGCGGCTTCGACGTGGTGCCGGTGACGGTCTTCGTCGACGGGCCGCTGGGTCCCGGCTCGCTGCAGGCCTGGGTGGAGTCGGAGGAGGAGGCGGTCTCGGAGCTGGTGGACCTGGTCCCCAGCCACGCCGTACCCGAGCAGGGCTGGTTCTCCTGCGTCGACGGGCTGGACGCCCACGACCGGGCGGTCTCGGTGATCCACGCCGACGACCCCCGGCTGCGGCTGCTCGCCGTCTTCGACGCGGTCATCAACAACGCCGACCGCAAGGGCGGCCACATCCTGGCCAGCCAGGGCCAGGTGTTCGGGGTCGACCACGGCATCAGCTTCCACACCGACCCGAAGCTGCGCACGCTGCTGTGGGGCTGGGCCGGCGAGGAGCTGCGCGAGGGGGAGCGGGCCGCGGTCGAGAAGGTGGTCGCCGACGCGGGTCCGGCCCTGTCCGGGTGGCTGTCGGAGGAGGAGGTCAGCGCGCTGCTGCGGCGGGCGGAGCTGCTGCTGCGACGCGGTCGGCTGCCGCGTCCCCGCGGCGAGCGCCCCTCCATTCCCTGGCCGCCGTTCTAGGTCCGGGCGCGGTCGTCCGCCCCTCTCGCGGCGGCCGGGAGGCTCGGGGTCGCGGGATAGGGTGAGGCAATGCTGGCCTGGAACGTCGCTCCGTTGTCCCCCCTCGACCCGGACGGGTCGGGCCCCGACGGGCCGACCAGCTCGGTGCGTGTCTTCGACACCGCGACCGGTCGTCTGGTCCGGGTGGGGCCGGAGTCGGGCACCGCTCGGCTGTACGTCTGCGGCATCACCCCGTACGACGCCACCCACATCGGGCACGCCAACACCTACGTCTCCTTCGACCTGCTCAACCGGGCCTGGCGCGACGCGGGTCTGCTGGTCGACTACGTGCAGAACGTCACCGACGTGGATGACCCGCTGCTCGAGCGGGCCACCGCGACCGGGCAGGACTGGGTCGCCCTCGCCGAGGAGCAGACCCAGCTGTTCCGGGAGGACATGACCGCGCTGAACGTCCTGCCGCCGGCGCAGTACCTGGGGGCGGTGGAGTCCATCCCGCTCGTGGTGTCCCTGATCGAGGAGCTGCAGCAGCGCGGCGCGGTGTACGCGGTTCCCGACCCCGAGTTCGGCGACCTCTACTTCGCCCAGGCCGCCGACCCCGCGTTCGGCTCGGTCGCCCACCTGAGCGAGACCGACGCCGTGGCCACCTTCGCCGAACGGGGCGGTGACCCCGAGCGGGTGGGCAAGAAGGGCCCGCTGGACTGTCTGGTCTGGCGTCAGGCCCGTACGGGCGAGCCCTCCTGGCCCACCCCGCTGGGTGAGGGCCGGCCCGGTTGGCACATCGAGTGCACCGCCATCGCCCTGGACACCCTGGGGTCGGGCTTCGACGTGCAGGGCGGCGGCAGCGACCTCGCCTTCCCGCACCACGAGATGTGTGCCTCCGAGGCGCGGGTGGCCACCGGCGAGGCCTTCGCCCAGGCGTACGTGCACAGCGGGATGGTGGGCTTCGAGGGCGAGAAGATGTCGAAGTCCCGGGGCAACCTGGTCTTCGTCTCCGCGCTGCGCCGGGCCGGGGTCGACCCGATGGCGATCCGGCTCGCCCTGCTGGGCCACCACTACCGCGAGGACTGGGCCTGGACCGAGGCGTCACTGACCAGTGCGCAGGAGCGACTCGCCCGCTGGCGGACGGCCGTGGGCGCGGACTCCGGCGCCGACCCCGCCCCCGTGCTGGCCGCCGTCCGCGCTGCCCTCCGGCAGGATCTCGACGCCCCGGCCGCGTTGGCTGCTGTGGACGCCTGGGCGGAGGCCTCCGCCGCCCTGACCGGCCTCTCCGGCGCCGGTTCCGACCCGGCCGCACCGGCGGTGGTCGCCCGGCTGTGCGACACCCTGCTCGGGGTACGGCTGCACCGCTGAGCCCGGCGCCGAACGACGGTAGAATGCCGGACAGACGAGTTAACAGCTCGCGCGTGTTCCGGGGTCGGTGCAACTCCGAGCCGGCGGTGACAGTCCGCGACCCGATGGCCTCCAGTCATCGGTTGATGTGGTGAAACTCCACGACCGACGGTGAAAGTCCGGATGGGAGGTACACGCTCAGGCCGTCTTGACGCGCGCACCCTCAGGTGTTCGTGACGACGGACGGTCCTGTCCACCCCGGATGCGTGCGCGCCCGGAGAAGTGGAGCACGACATGACCCTCAACGACCTGCTGTCGGGACTGCTGGACGCCCAGCTGGACCTGGGGCTGGGCAAGCCCATCCTCTGGCGCGAGATCGTGGGCAACGGCTTCGGCCTGGCCAGCGCGCTGCTCGGCATGCGCCGCAAGGTGGCCGCCTGGCCGATCGGGATCGTCGGCAATGTCCTGCTCTTCACCGTCTTCCTGGGCGGTGTCTTCCACACCCCGCAGAACCTGGACCTGTACGGCCAGGCCGGTCGGCAGGTGTTCTTCCTGATCGTCAGCGTGTACGGCTGGGTCCGCTGGTCGCAGTACCGGCGGGCCGAGGGTGCCGGCGGGGTCGGGGTCAAGCCCCGCTGGGCCGGTCGCCGGGGGCTGCTCCAGCTGGCCGTGGGGGCCGTCGTCCTGTGGACCGCCTTCTACTTCATCCTCGCCGCCCTGGGCTCGTGGGGCCCGGCGGCCGACGCGTGGATCCTGACCGGGTCGATCCTGGCCACCTACGGCATGGCCCGCGGCTGGGTCGAGTTCTGGCTGGTCTGGATCGCCGTCGACGCGGTCGGCGTCCCGCTGCTCCTGCAGGCCCAGTACTACCCGTCGGCCCTGATGTACATCGTGTACGGGGTCTTCTGCGTGATCGGCTTCGTCTCCTGGCTCCGGATCGAGCGGGGCCAGCGGCAGACCGAGGTCCACCCGGACGGGCTGGCCGACCCGGTGACCGAGACGGTCGGCTGACCCCGCCGCCATCACCCTGGCGACCAACCTGGCCTCCCCGGCCGAGGTCGACGCCGCTTTCGTCCACGTCGCGTCGGTGGGCGGGCGGATCGTCAAGGCCCCGGAGACGCTGTCCTGGGGCGGCTACTCCGGCTACTTCGCCGACCCGGACGGGCACCTGTGGGAGCTCGCCCACAACCCGGGCTTCCCGCTGGATGACGACGGCCGGATCGAAATCCCGGCCTGAGTCCGGACCACCGCGTACGGCCGGCCCGGCGTTAGGCTGACCGGCGTGAGTGCCGCCAAGTCCTTCGAGTCCCTGTTCACCGAGCTGCGGGAGAAGGTGGCCCGACGGGACCCCGGCTCCTCCACCGTCGCCCGGGTGGACGCCGGGGTGCACGAGATCGGCAAGAAGATCGTCGAGGAGGCCGCGGAGGTCTGGATGGCGGCCGAGTTCCAGAGCCGGGACGAGGCCGCGGAGGAGATCAGCCAGCTGCTGTACCACCTGCAGGTCATGATGGTGGCCCTCGAGCTCGACCTGGAAGACGTCTACTCCCACCTGTAGTCCCGCCTAGGATGAGGGCCGTGAACGCGCTGTCGCCCTCCCCGGCCGAGTCCTCGACCGGTCGGCCCCTGATCAGGATCGCCGTTCCCAACAAGGGCTCGCTGTCGGAGTCCGCCGCGCAGATGCTGCGCGAGGCCGGCTACGCCCAGCGCACGGACCCCAAGGAGCTCGTCCTGCTGGACGAGGCCAACGGGGTCGAGTTCTTCTACCTGCGACCGCGCGACATCGCGGTCTACGTGGGGGAGGGCACCCTGGACGTCGGGGTCACCGGCCGCGACATGCTGCTGGACTCCCACGCCCCCGCGACCGAGCTGCTGCCGCTGGGCTTCGGGCGGAGCCGCTTCCGGTTCGCCGCCCCGGCGGGCAGCGAGATGACGGTCGAGCGTCTCCAGGGCCTGCGGCTGGCCACCTCCTATCCCGGTCTGGTCGAGACCTACCTGGCCGGGCACGGCGTCGCGACCCGGCTGATCAAGCTGGACGGGGCCGTCGAGACCGCCATCCGCCTCGGGGTGGCCGACGTGATCGCTGATGTGGTGGAGACCGGGACCACTCTCCGGCAGGCCGGGCTGGAGCTGTTCGGCCCGCCGATCCTGCAGTCCGAGGGCATCCTGATCCGCCGCACCAACGCCGAGATCCCGGTGGGGCTCGAGCAGCTGCAGCGCCGCCTCAACGGGGTCCTGGTCGCCCGCAACTACGTGATGATGGACTACGACGTCAGCCAGGAGGCGGTCGAGGCGGCCTGCGCCATCACCCCCGGGCTGGAGTCTCCGACCGTGGCACCGCTGGCCAAGAAGGGCTGGCACGCCGTTCGGGCCATGGTGCCCCGACGTGAGGCGCAGCAGCTCATGGACGACTTGTGGGAGCTCGGCGCGCGGGCGATCCTGGTCACCGACATCGCCGCCTGCCGGATCTGAGCGGGGCGCTCGGGATGGAGCAGCCCGTCACCTTCCGCCCCCGGCGGCTGCGGCGGTTCGTCGTCGTCGCGGCCCTGGCGTTGCTGGGCCTGACCGCCTTCGGCTGGTTCGCCCTGCCGGTGGAGATCCGGCTGCTCTTCACCAGGTCGCAGCGGCTGACCCTGCTGGCCTGCGTGGCCGTCCTCATCCTCACGATCGCCTCGGTGGCCGCCAGCTCGGTCCGGGCCGACGACGCCGGGCTGCGCTTCCGGAACGGCTTCCGGGTCCACACGGTGCCGTGGTCCCGCGTGCACAAGGTGCTGCTGCGACCCGGTGACCCGTGGGCGCTGCTGCTGCTCACACCCGCCGACGGGGGCGCCTTCACCGCGGATCTGGACGCCGAGAAGCGGATGCTGCTGGGAATCCAGGCCGGGGACCGGGCCGAGGCCGTGGCGGCCGTGACCGAGCTGCGGCGGCGGCAGGCGGCGTACCAGCGGAGCCGCTGACCGGACCGGAGCCGCGGAGGCCCGGCCCAGCGGGGGTCGGCGGAGGGTCTACTCGATGCCGCGGGACTTGAGCAGGGCCTCGATCTCGGCCATGTCGTCGTCGACCGGGGGTGTGGCCTTGGCGGGCGCCGTCTTGTTGGTCGCCGGGGTGGCGCGCCCGCGACCGGCCTGGGTGCCGGTGGCCGGCAGGGCCGACCGGTCCGCCGCGCCGAGGGCCGACTGCTGCTTCGACTTCTTCGGGCTCTTGGGGGTCCGCCGGACGAGAATGCCGCCCACGACCCAGAGCACGACGCACAGGGCGAGCACGGCGAGCCCCACCCAGACGGTGGGAGAGCCGATCACGTTCCCGGCCCAGTCGCCGACCGCGACCACCCCGTTCCAGACCAGCCGAAGCAGCCCGCTGAAGTAGAGGGCGACGGGGGCGAGCGCGAGACCGACGCCCTGGACGACCCGGCCGCGGCTGCCGCGGCGCCAGGCCAGCCCGGTGATGATCACCCCGAGCAGGGTCAGACCGACGCAGAGCGGAAGCAGGACGGTATCGACGGCAGGCACCCCTCCAGGGTGCCACGGCCGGAGTCTTCCGCCGATGGGGGACACCAACCAGCGCACCCCGGTTCGGGG
>JAOPXW010000302.1 GCA_025964935.1 Friedmanniella sp.
GCGGTCTCCAGCCACACACCGTCCAGCGCCCGGATGTCGGCGAACGCGTCGGTCCGTGCGGTCAGCCGCCAGCACCGCTCGGGGCCCACGAGCACCAGGAAGCCTTCGGCGACCATGGCGGCCAGGGTGGCCGGCGTGGGGGTCGGCTCGGGCGCGAGGACGAAGAACCGGCCCAGCGTCTCGGCCACGGCGTCGAGGTCGAGGCCGGAGTACAGCCGGTGGATGGCGGCCACGCTCAGCTGGTCGGCGACGAGCTCGTTGACGAAGGTGAGGACCAGCTCGGCCGGCCCGTCGGAGTCCCCGGCGGCGCGGCGCTCGTCGCGGTAGGTCCGGCTGATGCCGTAGCGGTGGTGCCCGTCGGCGATCAGCACATCGTCGGACCCGACCAGCTCGGCGATGGCCGCCACCCGGGCCGGGTCGGCGATCCGCTCCACCACGTGCTCCACCCCGGCGTCCACGACACGCCCGAGGGGCTCGCCCGGTTCGGCCAGGACCGCGCTCAGCCCCCGGGCCAGGGACAGGCCCCAGACCGGGGACAGGTTCGCCCGGGTCGCCCGGGTCAGGTCCAGCCGATCGGTGGAGTCCTTGGCGGTGGTCCGCTCGTGCGGCAGCACCCCGCCCGCCCCGGCGTCGACCACCTCCAGCGCGCCGAGCACCCCGGCGATGTCGCGGTCGGTCCCCTGGTCGTCGACGAAGCGCATCCGGTAGACCGTGAAGCTGGGGTCCGGCTCGCGCCGGAGGATGCCCTGATCAAGCCAGGTTTGCAGGACGGCCGCCGCGCGCTGGTAGCGGTCCTCGCCGCCCCGGGGAACGTCGACGTGCACGATGTTGTGCGGCGAGCGGGCCTGCATCTCGGCCACGTCGGCCTCGGAGAGGACGTCGTACGGCGGGGCGACCAGGTCGGTCAGGTCGCCGGTGAAGCGGATGGCCGGGAACGGTTCGAAGCGGGGCACCGGCCCAGCGTTTCACGCCCGGGCCCGAGCGGGTTCGCGGACCCGGGCGGCCTGAGCTCCCGGGGACGAAACACGGCAGTAATCCGGGTGAGGGAGGATGAGCGCGTGTTCCTGATGCGTGTCACCCTGCCCGACCGGCCGGGGTCCCTCGGCGCCGTGGCCAGTGCCATGGGCCTGGTGAGCGGCGACATCAACGCCGTCGAGATCGTCGAGAAGGGTGACGGTTTCGTCGTCGACGACTTCATCGTGGACCTCCCCCCGCACCAGATGCCGGAGACCCTGGTCTCGGCCTGCCAGAACCTGGAGGGCGTCCGGGTCGAATGGATCTCGCGCTATCCCGAGGGCGGCGGTCTGCAGTCCGACCTCGAGGCGCTGGAGCGGATGACCGCCGACCCGATGCATGCGGCGGAGACCCTGGTCTCGCTGTGCCCGGTCGTCTTCCGCTCGCACTGGGCCACCCTGATCGAGGTGCTGCCCGACCAGGCCCGCCCCACCTTCTCCACCACGCTGGCGCCGGACCTCACCCCTGAGATCGCGGCCCGGCTCGCGCCCTTCGACGTGACCCACCGGGTGCACCTGGCCTCGGGCTGGAGCCCGGGCTGGGGTGACACCACCATCGTCGTGACCCCCCTGACCCAGGACCGGGTGATCGCCATCGGTCGCCTCGGCGGCCCGGCCTTCCTGGACTCCGAGGTCGCCCGCCTGAACCATCTCGCTGCTCTGGTGAAGTAGCCGCCCGGTCGCACCGGGTCGGCTACGGTCAGCAGGTGGAGGCGTACGGGTGGGCCGAGCTCATCGCCCTGCTGACCTCGGTCGGCTACGGCGTGGCGTCGGCCATCGTGCCGCTGATCAACGCCGAGGCGTACGTGATCGCCTCCCAGATGTCGGAGGTCGCCAGCCCGGTCTTCGTGGCCGTCGGGGTCGGCATCGGCCAGACCATCGGCAAGCTGCTGCTCTTCCTGGGCGTACGCCGCGGCCGTGAGTTCCCCTTCGTCCGGCACCGGCGCGCCGAGCTCCGGGCCCAACCCGTCGGACCGGCCCGGGCCCGGTTCCGGGCCGTGATGGCCCGGCTGCTGAAGCTGGTGGGCCAGAAGCGGTGGGGGCTGCCCATCGTCGGGGTCGCGGCCCTGGTCGGGCTGCCGCCGCTGTACGCCGTGGCCCTGCTCGCCGGGGCGACCCGGATGCGCCCGCTGTGGTTCGTCCTGGTGGTTCTGCTGGGCCGGACGGCCCGGTTCGTGCTGGTGGCCGCCGGCATGCACGGGGTGCACCCCTGGGCCCATTGAGGCCCGGCCCCGGCGATCAGCCGGCCGGGTCGGGCTCCGGGCGGGTCACGTCCAGGGCAGCCGACTCGGGCTCGGTCAGGTCGGCGACGCTCTGGTCGGGAGGACTGGACTCCGGTGCCGACCAGACGCTGGCCAGCGGCCCGAGCCGGGCGATGATCGCATCGGCCAGCGCGGCGGGCTTCTGGTCGACGTCGACCACGATCCCACGCTCGTCCTCGCCCAGCGGCTCGAAGGAGTCGAACTGGGAGTCCAGCAAGGTGCTGGGCATGAAGTGGCCCACCCGGGACAGCATCCGGTCCCCGATCTGGCTCCGGGACCCCCGCAGGTGGACGAAGATCACCCCCTCCGCCCGGAGCACGTCGCGGTAGCGGCGCTTCAGCGCCGAGCAGGTGATGACCCCGGGCCGGCCGGCGAGCACGTGCTCGAAGATCCAGGACGCCACCGTGTCGAGCCAGGGCCGGCGGTCCTCGTCGTCCAGGGGGTGACCAGCGGCCATCTTGGCCACGTTCTCGGCCGGGTGCAGCAGGTCACCCTCCTCCAGGTCCCAGCCGAGACGGCCGGCCAGCAGGCCGGCCACGGTGGACTTGCCCGACCCGGACACGCCCATCACCACCAGGACGGGCGGCTGGGTGGAGGCGAGGGGTGCGGTCATGGACGGTGTCCTCTCCGAGGTGCGGCCGGGCGGGGCGGGCTCTGAGGTCACACCCACGGTGAGGAAAGGCTAGACCC
>JAOPXW010000338.1 GCA_025964935.1 Friedmanniella sp.
GGGCGACCGTACCGGTGCTGTGCTGGCACCAGCTGCGGGACTGGACCTCCGCCGACGGCGAGTACGCGCGGACGCTGCTGATCTGTCCGCCCCAGAGGTTTCGGGCCCAGCTCGACGCGTTGGGGGAGGACGGCTGGAACACCATCAGCGCCGACCACTACCTCGACCACCTGACCACCGGGGCCACGCTGCCGCCCAAGCCGATCCTGCTGAGCTTCGACGACAGCCAGGGCAGCCAGATCACCGAAGGTCTCCCGCAGCTGCGGGCCCGCAAGATGACGGCGACGTTCTTCGCGATGACGGTCGTGCTGGGTAAGAGGGGGTGGTTCACCCAGCGCGACCTGAAACGTCTCGATGATGCCGGAATGACGGTGGCCGCGCACACCTGGGACCACCATCGAGTCGACCAGTACCGCGGCCAGGACTGGTCGAGGCAGCTCCGGCAGCCGCGGGAGCTGTTGGAGAAGATCATCGGCAAGCCGGTCCAGCATTTCGCCTACCCGTACGGGGCCTGGAACCGCGCCGCGCTGCCGCACGTCGCCGCGGCCGGCTACCAGACGGCGTTCCAGCTCGCCGACCGGAAACCCGATGCGAAGCGGCCGCTGCTCACCCTGCGCCGCGACCTGGTCACCTCGACCTGGAGCGGACATCAGCTGCTGGCCCACCTGCGCAGCCTGAGCGGCTGAGCGTTGTCCTTGCTGCGGCCCACCGGTACAGCGCGGCGCGACGCCTCATGCCTGACGCACACCGTCTGGGACGCTCGGGGTCACGGATCTTGGTAACTTTTCTTCTGCGCCAATCGGCCGTACCGCCCCGCGAACGGGCTGGGGCCAGCGGCAGCCAAGGTGGCAGCCTACAAAAGGGTTCAGCACGGACGGCGGCGGACGTCTGCGGGCGGGTCGAGACGTGGCCACACTGCCACGGGCGGTCTGCCACTGACTCGTAATGCGTAGGTCGAGAGTTCGATTCTCTCAGGCGGCCCCATTTGCCCTAGTGGGAGCGCTATTGCGAGGTTCGTCCAGACCTCGGATGGCGGCTGGCAGCCTCACTGGCAGCCTATGAACCCTCGAATCGTGGCTGGAAGGTCGATGGAACGGGCAGATTTTGACCTACGCATCAGGTCGCACTGCGCCACGTCCCCGGGCAGCCACGTCAAACGGTCTGACGGGTCGAACGGACGGTGCTCAGGCCGCAACCGTCGCACGTTCTCACGGAACCACGTGATCGACCCCGTCCACCCGACCCGCTCAGCGATCACCGTGGCCGGCATCTCCGGTGTCGCGGTCAGAAGTTGCCGCACCGCCGACTCGAACGGCGCGAACGCCGTCGGCGTCACCGCCCTCTCGTACTTCGGCGGGCGGTCCGAGGCAAGAGCCCGCGCCACCGTCGACCGCCCCACCCCGAGATCCTTCGCGACCTGACGCTGCGGAACACCGTCCGCGACCAGCCGCCGAATCAGAGCCCACTGCTCCACTGAGATCACCCACCCAATCTGTCGGGGTGGCCTCATTTTCGAGCGTCGTCATGGCCTCGTTTCGAGCGTCGTCGACACACCTTCGCCGCCTCCTCAACCAACCGACCTGTCGTGACCTTTACCAGAACACCCGCTCGACCTCCCGCCGGTGCGATGGCGCCCCTGGCGACCGCATCGCCGCCCGACCCGTCAATTCCGTCATCCACCCCGCCGGCCTGCCCATCGACACATCAAGGTGTTGCGACGACCAGTTGAATCCGCCCCGCGACAAGCCACTGCGATAGATGCCGGCTCAGGCGCAGCCAGAGCGACGCCTGCGCATCGATCGAATCGGACTTGCCCGGCTCCCGGCTCACCCTCCGCGACTCGGCCATCAACCGGGTCGGGATGCGCACCACCCGGGCCCCGCCCGGGAGCAGGTCGGCCTCCAAGCGGGGGGCCAGGTGCGGCAATCCTCCAATGCGAACACCACCTTGCCGGCCTCGGCGCCGGACAGCCGGCGAGACCAGCCGAGTAGGTCGAGATGGCCTTCAGCGTTGGTCCGGACAGTCTTCTCCGCCAGCCGACGGCCGATGTCGTCGACCGCGACGAGGGTGTGGGTGCGCTTGTATGAGTCAGCACCGATCATGATCATCCCTCAAGTCATTGCTATGGGGTCTTCGCGACGGCCTCCTGCGGCTGAAGGACGAGCTCCTCTACGACGGCGAGCCGCTCGCCGAGTTCCTGGCATTTGGATCACCGCGTTGTCGAAAGCTGACCCTCACCCGGGCCTAGATGTACCCGGCTCCACTATGACGACGAAGCTCGTCCTCGACACGCTCGCGCAGGCAACTGGAGCCGCAGCCGCGACGGTCACGCCGACCTGGCCTGCCTAGTCCATCATGTCGACCACGGACGCCAGTACACCTCTTCGGCGCTTGGTGAGCGACTCGCGGCGGCGGGCATCCGGTCCTCGGTCGGCGCTGTCGGTTCGCCGTTCGACAATGTCCTGGCCGAGACGATCAAACGGCCCCTGCAAGACCGGGCTGATCAAGAGACAACGCCGGCTCGACGTCGGGGGTTGACTCGTGGGCGCGGAGCGAGGAGTGTCTTCTTGAGAGAAGGAGCCAAAATGAAGGTTTTCGCGCCCTCAGTAGCGACACTCGCAATCGCCTCAGCTCTGGTGATTGCGACCGCTGCCCCCGCCTCCGCTGCCGACCCGGACTTCACGTTGGACCTGGCCGCTGGCCTGGCTTGCGCCTTTCCCTTGCGTATCCAGGGTAGTGGAGACAAGCGAATCATGAAAGAATTCACCAATCGGAACGGTGATGTGGTGAGGCTTCTTGCGGCAGGTAAGGGGTTTGATTTGACATTCACGAACCTCACGAGCGGAGGAAGCATATCGGTGCCCGGCAATGGTTCGGTTCAGCGGACCACCATCAATGCTGATGGTACGCAGACGGTTCAGGACAGCGGCCACAACGTCGTGATCCTCTTCCCGACCGACGTACCCGCAGGACCCTCGACGACCCTCTACACGGGCCACCTCGTCTATACCGTCGACGCCAGCGGCGTCTTCACCGTTCGAAGCACCAGTGGTCGAACGTCAGACTTCTGTGAGCTTATCGCGTAACTCGTGGAATAGAGCCCCTGCGGATTGTCCACCAGTATGAGCAGCGTAAACGCGCACCAGTGTGGCGCTCGGCCTCCGTCTTAAGAGCTAGTGCGGCGCGTTTGAAGTAATTAGACGGTGGTGGTGCGGGAGAATGAGGAATGCGCGCACAGCCGTTGGGTCTTCGGTCTGGTGATCGGGAGTTGTTGGAGTCCTGGACACGGTCATCGTCGATCAGGGCCAGGCTGGCGCAGCGAGCCCGGATCGTGCTGTTGGCGGCCGACGGGGTGGTGAGCAACACCGAGATCGCGGAATGGGTCGGGTGGCTCGCCAGACGGTGATCTCGTGGCGGGACCGCTATGCCAGCTCGGGGGTCAAGGGTCTGGATGACGAGCAGCGCTCAGGTCGTCCGCGGACGGTCGACCGGGGCCAAGATCTTGTCGGCGACCCTGACGCCGCCGCCGGCGAAGCTGGGGGTCACGCACTGGTCGTCGCGGATGCTGGCCGACCGTCTCAAAACCGACGCCTCGACGGTGTGCGGACCTGGCGTCATCACCGGGTCCAGCCATGGCGGGCCGAGACGTTCAAGTTCTGCACCGACCCCGAGCTGGTCGCGAAGGTCACCGACGTCGTCGGGCTGTACCTGAACCCGCCGGAGAACGCGATCGTGCTCAGCGTCCCGATGGCTGCCGGAGTACGAAAGAGATGGTCTGAAAATCTGTCGGATTCAATAACGCGTAGTGGCCAGCGGTCGCCCTGGCGGGCCCAACCCGGTGCTGCCTCTGCCGACCTGCGACCAGCGGCCGTCTGTCGAGTTCGACCTGTGCCAGTGGCTAGTAGAGACAGGGGGGAAAGCCGCGGGCGGCTCGCCAGGTTGGAGCACAACGGGGCCGTGTTAGGTTCGCGGTGGCGATCAGCCCCTGCTGGCCCCCGTCGCTGGGTACCTCTCAAGACGGACGGGGATGGCGATGGTCAAGGCTCGGCGTGCAAAGAACCGG
>JAOPXW010000371.1 GCA_025964935.1 Friedmanniella sp.
GCCGGGAAGAATTTCGGCGCCTCCACGATGGCCCCGATCCGGGCGACCACCGCCGGCAGCCGCTCGGGCAGGGGCTGGTCGAAGACCCGCATCCCACCGGAGTCGGGCCGGACCAGCCCGAGCAGCATCCGGATGGTGGTGGTCTTGCCGGAGCCGTTGGGACCCAGGAAGCCGTGCACCCCGCCGGCGGGGACCCGCAGGTCGAGCCCGTCCACGGCGGCGCGGGGACCGCCCCGGGCCCGGTAGGTCTTGCGCAGCCCGGCGATCTCGATCGCGTACGGGCCGGTCAGGGCGGAGACGGGAGGAGCAGTCATGACGGGACCTCTCGGGGGGCGACGCGGCCCACCCTAACGGGGTCGGGGGTCGAGACGGTGCCGCCGGTGGCGTGTCCGGCCCGCCGGAGGTCGAGCGCCCTGCTCAGACCGACCTGCTCAGACCGACCTGCTCAGACCCCGACGGTCAGGCCGTAGGTGACCGCGGTCGGGCCGGTGTCGGGCTGGGGGGCCGTCGCGAGGTCGGGGGACTGCTCGTACGGCGCGAAGCCGAGGTAGTGCTCCAGGTGCGGCCGCAGCACGTGCGCGACCTCCTGCAGGCTCAGGGTCTGGTTGAGCTCGGCGGTCATCGAGGTGACGCCGACGTCGGTCAGCCCGCAGGGGATGATCCGGTCGAAGTAGGTCATGTCCGGCTCGACGTTGATGGCGAAGCCGTGCATGGTGGTGCCGGCCGCGACCCGGACCCCGATGGCGGCGATCTTGCGCTCGGGCCGGGTCCCGTCGGCGGCCAGCCAGACCCCGGATCGCCCGCGCACCCGGCCGGTGGCCAGACCGTACTCGGCGAACGTCGCGATCATCGCCTCCTCGAGGCGGCGTACGTAGTCGACCACGTAGACCTTCTCCGGCAGCCGGACGATCGGGTAGCCGACCAGCTGCCCCGGTCCGTGCCAGGTGATCTTGCCGCCGCGGTCGACGTCGATGACCGGGGTCCCGTCCTGCGGCCGCTCCTGGGGCTCGGTCCGCTTGCCCGCGGTGTAGACACTGGCGTGCTCGAGCAGCAGGACGGTGTCGGGCTGGGAGCCCGTCGACACCTCGGCGTGCACCGCACGCTGCAGGTCCCAGGCCTCCTGGTAGTCGATCTGCTCGGTGCCGAGCTGCAGGTAGAGGAACTCCAGGCTCATGCGGGCGAGTCTACGTGCGGCACCGACCGGGGCCCGGCCGCCCAGGGGTCAGGAAGCGCGCAGGGCGCTGGCGATCAGCGCGTCGACGTCGGGGTCGGCGAAGACGTAGCCGTCGTCCAGCAGACGCTGCGGCAGCACCCAGACGTCACCGAGGAGCTGGTCGGCGAGCTCGCCCAGGGCGGTGCGGACCAGGAGCTTGGGAGCGGCGGCCCAGCGCGGCCGGTGCAGGGCCGCGGCGAGCCGGTCGGTGAACTCCGCGTTGGTGGTGGGGTTGGGCAGGGTCAGGTTGTACGGCCCCCGTGCCTCGCCATGGCCGGCCGCCCAGGACAGGACGCCCAGGTAGTCCTCGAGGCTGATCATTGGCATCCGCTGCCGGCCGTCGCCCAGCGTCGCCCCCAGTCCGAGGGACCAGGCGGCCTTCATCGGGGCGAACGGACCGCCCCCGGGACCCATCACCGGGCTGGTCCGCAGCAGCACGACCCGGACCCCGGCGTCGGCCGCCGGCTGGGTGGCCGCCTCCCACTGCACCACCACCTGGGCCAGGAAGTCGGACGCGGCGGGGGAGTCCTCGGTGTAGGGGGTGCCGACCGAGCTGGTCCCGTAGCGGGAGATCCCGCTGGCCTGCAGCAGGACCGGAGCCGCACTCGTCGCGGCCCGGGCCGCCAGTGCGCGCGCCAGCGTGCCGGTGGTCTGGGTCCGGGAGGACAGGATGGCCTCGCGACGGGCGGCGGTCCACAGCCCGCTGGCCACCCCGGCCCCGGAGAGGTTCACCACGACATCCACACCGTCGAGGACGGCGGGGTCCAGCTCACCCGAGGTGGGGTCCCACTGAATCTCACTCGACGTGGCGGGGGCCCGGCGCACCAGCCGCACGACCTCGTGGTCCTGGCTCGCGAGCCGGACGCGCAGCGCCGAGCCCAGGAACCCGGATGCTCCCGACAGCAGCCACCTCATCGTCGTCGTCCTCCGTCGTGGCGTGGGTGGGGGCAGAACCCTGACGGGCCGGTCACGGGACCGACCCGCCGGAGGCTGCCTGGCTCATCGGGACTACAGGCCCAGCTCGGAGCCGAAGTCGCCCTCTTCGAGCCGCGCCTTCAGCGTGCTGAGGAAGCGGGCCGCGTCGGCGCCGTCGACCAGCCGGTGGTCGTAGGACATCGACAGGTACATCATGTCCCGGACCGCGATGACCTCGCCCAGCTTCGGGTCGTTGATGACGACCGGCCGCTTGACCAGGGCGCCGGTGCCGAGGATGGCGACCTGCGGCTGGTTGATGATGGGGGAGTCCATCAGCGTCCCGGCCGAGCCGTAGTTGGTGATGGTGAAGGTGCCCCCGCTGAGCTCGTCCGGGGTGACCTTGTTGGACCGCGTACGCGAGGCCAGGTCCGCGATCTTCTTGGCCAGTCCGGCGATGTTCAGGTCGCCGGCGTCCTTGATGACCGGGACCAGCAGGCCCTTCTCGGTGTCCACCGCGATGCCGACGTGCTCGGCACTCGGGTAGGTGACCTCGCCGGCCTCGGTGTCGATGGTCGCGTTGACCTTGGGGTAGATCTTCAGCGCCTCGATGGTGGCCTTGGTGATGAAGGGCAGGTAGGACAGGCTCGCGCCCTCGCGCTTCTTGAAGTCGTCCTTGTGCTGCGCCCGGATCCGCGAGATCGCGGTCAGGTCGACCTCGACCGTGGCGGTGAGCTGGGCCGACACCTGCAGCGACTCGACCATCCGCTTGGCGATGGTCTTGCGCAGCCGGGACATCTTCTCGGTGGTCCCGCGCAGGCTGCTCGTCTCGGCGGGCTTGGCCGAGGCGGTTGCCGGAGCCGGGGCGGCGGCGGGCGCCGACGGGGCCGGTG
>JAOPXW010000379.1 GCA_025964935.1 Friedmanniella sp.
CCTCTTCCATGCCATGGAAGCGCGCTACCAACTGCGCCAAAGCCCCTTGCGGGTGGTTCCCGGCCTGTCACGATCGTGGTGATCGTGGCCGCCGGGGACCACGGAATATTAGCGCGAACGGGCCCGACTCACGAAATCGTGTCACGGACGTGGGACGTCCCGGCGACGTTGTACTCCGCGATCCGCCAGTAGCCGCCGCCGCGGTGCCACTCCAGAACGGTCCACGCGCAGTTGTCCAGGCTGCCGAACACCCGCCACGTCTCGGGCGGCAGTCCGACCAGCTGGCAGACCCCGGCCCGACCGGACAGACCGTGGGTGGCCACGACCACGGTGGAGCCGTCCTCGGCACCCGCACCGATCTCGGCGAGGGCCGCCCCCGTACGCTCCCCCACCTCGGCCACGGACTCACCGGTGGCCGAGCGGCGGACGTCCACGCCGGCGTGCAGCTTCGCGGCGGCCTCGGGGTCGACCTCGGCCACCTCGGACCCCAGCAGGCCCTCCCACGACCCCACGTGGATCTCCCGGAGCCGCTTGTCGGTGGTGATGGGCAGCCCGGTCACGTCGGCGAGGGCCGTGGCGGTCTGGAAGGCCCGGCCGAGGTCACTGGCGTAGATCGCCGACAGCCCGAAGGTGGCGAGCACCTGAGCGCCCTCGCGGGCCTGGGCCACGCCGCGGGAGTCCAGCGGGATGTCGGCCTGGCCCTGGAAGCGCTGCTCGACGTTCCACTCCGTCCGCCCGTGCCGCCAGACGATGATCCGGGCGGCGGTCACCGCCGCTCGTCCGCGGTGAGGCTGATGACCGGGCAGTCACGCCACAGCCGCTCCAGCGCGTAGAACTGCCGCTCCTCGGTGTGCTGCACGTGCACGACCAGGTCGAGGTAGTCCAGCAGCACCCAGCGCTGCTCGCGGTCGCCCTCCCGGCGTACGGGCTTGGCCTCGAGACCGCGCAGGGCCTCCTCGATGCCGTCCACGACCGCACCGACCTGCCGCTCGTTGGACGCCGTCACGACGAGGAACACGTCGGTGATAGCGAGCTGGTCGGAGACGTCGTAGGCGATCAGGTCGGTGCCGAGCTTGTCCACGGCGGCCTGGGCGGCCGCGTGGGTCAGGTCGAGCGCGCGTGCGGTGGCAGTCACAGAAGGTCCTTCGGTTGTTCGTACGGAGTCGTGCGGTCAGGCGTACAAGATCAGGCGGGCAAGAGCAGGTGAGCGGGCTGGACGTTCCGGCGGGAGCCTCAGCCTGGGGTGTACAGGCCGCGCTTGGCGATGTACTGGACGATCCCATCCGGCACCAGGTACCAGATCGGGTCCTGCTCACGGACCCGTCCACGGCAGTCGGTCGAGGAGATCGACAGCGCCGGCACCTCCATCAGCGTGACCCGGTCCGGGGGCAGCTGGGCCACCGCCGGGCTGTCGAGCTGCACCCCGGGACGGGTGCAGCCGACGAAGTGGGCCAGGTCGAAGAGCTTGTCCACGTTGCGCCAGGTGAGGATCTGGGCCAGCGCGTCGGCCCCGGTGATGAAGTACAGGTCGACGTCGTCCCCGCGCTCGGCCCGCAGATCGGTCAACGTATCCACGGTGTAGGTCATTCCCGGACGGTCGATATCCACCCGGCTGACGGTGAAGCGCGGGTTCGACGCGGTCGCGATGACCGTCATCAGATAGCGGTCCTCGGCCCCGCTGACGTGCCGGTCGACCTTCTGCCACGGCTGACCCGTGGGCACGAAGACGACCTCGTCGAGGTCGAAGCGGCGGGCGACCTCGCTGGCCGCGACGAGGTGCCCGTGGTGGATCGGGTCGAATGTCCCGCCCATCACCCCGAGCCGGTGCCGCTGGTGGGGGTCCCCACCGGGACGCCGGACAAGCCCGGTGGCGCGCGGCGCGGGCGTGGTGCTGCTCATCGAAACCTAGCTATGCGGACGACCCTTGCCCATCGAGAGGGTGGCCAGCAGCAGCAGGACCAGCAGACCGAACGCGATCAGCCCGAAGCCGACGGCGGGGATCGGCAGCTCGTGGCCGACCTCGGTCTCGAGGAGGATCAGTCCGAAGTTCATGGCGTGAGCCTACCGGGCCCGGCGCCGGATCGCACTCGCTGCCCCGCCGTGGTCGAGTGCGTCAGGCGCGGGTCTGCCCGGTGCCGGTGACGACGTACTTGGTGGAGGTCATCTCCGGCAGCCCCATCGGCCCACGGGCGTGCAGCTTCTGGGTCGAGATCCCGATCTCGGCGCCGAACCCGAACTCGCCCCCGTCCACGAACCGGCTGGAGGCGTTCACCAACACGGCGGCCGCGTCGACCTCGGCGGTCCAGCGGGCCGCCGAGGTCTGAGAGTCGGTCACGATGGTCTCGCTGTGCCCGGTGCTGTAGGTCCGGACGTGCGTCAACGCGGCGTCGAGGGAGTCGACGACGACCACGGCGAGGTCGAGGGACAGGAACTCCTCCTCGAGGTCACCGGGTGCCAGGGGAACCACCTCCCCGTACGCCGCCACCCGCTCGTCGGCGTGCACCGTCACCCCCGCCGAGGCCAGCACCGCCAGCACCCGGGGCAGGAACGTGTCGGCGAGGTCGGCGTGCACCAGCAGCGTCTCGACCGCGTTGCAGACCGAGGGTCGCTGGGTCTTGGCGTTCAGCATGATGCCGATCGCCATCTCGGCGTCGGCGGAGGCGTCCACGAACAGGTGGCAGTTCCCGACCCCCGTCTCGATCACCGGCACCTGGCTGTTGCGGACGACCGTGTCGATCAGCCCGGCGCCCCCGCGCGGGATGAGCACGTCCACCAGCCCACGGGCCGCCATCAGCTCCCCGGTGACCGACCGCGGACCGGGCACCAGCTGGACGGCGTCGGCCGGCAGACCGGCCTCGGCCAGCCCGGCCCGAAGGGCTGCGACCACGGCGGCGTTCGACTCCGCCGCCGAGGACGAGCCGCGCAGCATAGCCGCGTTGCCGGACTTGAGGCAGATGCCGCCGGCGTCGGCGGTCACGTTGGGCCGGGCCTCGTAGATGATCCCGACGACGCCGAAGGGCACCCGGACCTGCCGCACCTGGACGCCGTTCGGGTTCGTCCAGCCGCGCACGACGTCCCCGACCGGGTCGGGGAGCCCGGCGAGGTCCCGCAGCCCGGTGGCCATGGCCTCGACCCGGTCCGGGGTCAGCCGCAGCCGGTCGACCAGGGCGGCGGTGGTGCCGGCCGCCTCGGCCCGGGCGACGTCGCGCTCGTTCGCCTCCAGGATGGCCGGCTCAGCCTTGCCGAGGGCGTCGGCCATCGCGTACAGGGCCGCGTCCTTGCCCGCCCGCGTCGTCCGGCCCAGGACCAGCGCCGCGGCCCGGGCCCGCTCGGCCTGCTCGCGTACGGTGCTGCCGGCGGTCTGCTCGTCGCTCACGGGGTCAATCTATCGTCGCCCGGCAGCCCCGACCGCGGGCCGTTCGCGGCCCAGGACAAGCCCACCGGGTCAGGCGTCGCGGCGGGCGTACGCGGGGACGTGCTCGGGCTGCACTCCGACCGCGACCAGGTACGCCGGGACGCCCTGGAGTCGCGGCAGCCGCTGCATCAGGCCCACCACGGCGGGTCGACGGGCGGTCGGGTCGGGTCGCTCCCCCGGCCGCAGGCGGCTGGCGATCAGGGCCCGGTGCCCGATCCGCTGCCCCGTCTGGGTCAGCACGGTCGGAAGCCACCGGCGCCGCTGCACCCGACGCAGCACCGACTCCGCGGGCCGACCCCCGCGCAGGGCCGGACCCAGGATCCGGGCCGCCGCGACCGCGTCCTGGACGGCCAGGTTGATCCCCACCCCACCGACCGGGGACATCGCGTGCGCGGCGTCACCCAGGCACAGCAGCCCGTCCAGGTGCCAGCGGGGAAGCCGGTTCAGCTTCACGTCGAGGGTCGCGACGTCCTCCCACCCACTCAGGTGGTCGACGCGGTCGGCGAGCCAGGGCAGCAGACCGGCCAGGTCACCGCGGAAGGCGTCCAGACCCCGGGCCCGGATCTCCCCGGCGGAGCCCTTGGCGATGACCAGCGCGATCTGGAAGTAGTCCTGCCGGTCGATCAGCACCAGCATCCGGCCGCGTGACACCCGGGCCAGGAGCCCGGCCGGGTCCTCGGGCCGGCGCGGCAGCCGGAACCACAGCACGTCCATCGGGACCCCGAACGAGCGGGTCCGCAGCCCCGACCGCCGCCGGACCGTGGACTCCCGGCCGTCGCAGGCCACCACCAGGTCCGCCGTCAGCCGGTGCTCCTCGCCGGCGTGCCGGTAGACCACCCCGCTCACCCGGTCTCCGTGCCAGGTCAGGTCGATCGCCTCGGCCCGGGTCACCAGGGTGAAGGCGGGCTCCCGCTCGCCGGCCTCGGCCAACAGGTTGAGCAGGTCCCACTGGGGAACCATCGCGATCTCCCGGTGCGGTCCCGGCAGCCGGCGGAGATCGGCCAGCGGGTAGGTCCCGGAGTCGAGCTGCACCGAGACGCGCTCGACCCGGCGGGCCCCGATCCGTGCGAAGGCCGTCCCCAGCCCGAGCTCGTCCAGCACGGTCAGGGTCGAGGCGTGCACGGTGTCCCCGCGGAAGTCCCGCAGGAAGTCGGCGTGCTTCTCCAGGACGGTGGTGGGCACCCCACCACGGGCGAGCATCAGCCCGAGCATCATCCCGGCCGGCCCACCCCCGACGACCACACAGCGCCCGGGCTCACGTCCCACCCCTGTATTGTCGCCCCGCCCGTTAGCAGAATCTAGCCTCTGACCAGCGGGAAAGATCTTGTGACCAACCTGGCGGGCTCGATTCATTTCCCCTCGGACTCTGGAATGATGGGGCCCACAGCGACGGAGGCCCACGTCCTGCCGGGGACCCCCGAGCCCGTGACGGCCTCCGCTCGGGGAGCTGAGGGGGACGGGGATCACCGTGACCAGGTTGGTGTTGCCAGAACACCTGGCGGTTCTGCTGTCCGGCCGCCCCTACGTCGACGTCATCGGCACCGCCGCCCCGTGGCCGGTCCCCGTGGGCTGGTGGGAGCGGGCCCGCGTCCGCGTTACCGAGCTGGTGGAGGACCCCCGCGGCGAGGCCTCCCAGAGCTGGACGGGCTGGCCCGAGGGCACCCGCGACGCCGCTCCGTTCCTGCAGAACCTCGCGATGTCGCTCGGCGGCTATGTCGCCATCTTCGCCGGGGACTACGCCCAGTTCCCCGAGCAGCTGGTCGACGACTATCTCTCCCCCGGTCAGCGCCGCGCCCCGATGGTGGCCCGCAACTGGTACATGACTGACTCCGAGTGGCCGCTCTTCCTGCTGAAGTACGCCGCCCCGGACCCGACCAGCCGCACCCAGGCGCTCGACCTCTCCCGCGACTGCGTCGCCTTCCTGTCCGAGGTCGGGCCGCTCCGGGAGCGGGGCCGAGCCCTGCAGGGGATCTACGACCGGATCCTGGGCACCCCCGACCTGCTGGAGTTCCACGCCCACGCGGGCCTGCCCGAGATCGCCCGGCTGTGGCGCCAGTCGCTGCTGACCGAGACCGAGCACGCCCTGCTGCCCGAGATCGCCGGCTGGGGCGCGGCTTTGTCGTGGTCGTACGAAGGGCTGCAGGCCGCCCACCAGGCCCTGACCCAGGTGACCCCCGGGGAGACCGTGGCCCAGGTGGTCGCCTCGATGGCGCTCTGCGACGACGTCGAGACGCTGCCGGCCGGGCTGGCCGTGGCCGTCGGCCCGGCCCACTTCGCCGAGATCACCGAGGCCTTCGCCGAGCGGAGCGCCCGCTTCGACGCGCTGGAGTGGCTGCAGGCCAACCGGGGCTGGATCGCCCGGGCCCTGCTCGCCGGGGAGGTCGACACCTGCCGGGCCTGGCTGGCCATGGCCGCCCAGGTCTCCCGGGTGGTGGCCGGACTGCCCGGTCCCCCCAGCCCGTCGGCCGCGCCCGACACCGTCGGCTTCGTCACCGACCTGGAGGAGCTCTACACCGTACGGCGGGGGGCGAACCCGCTGGTCAAGGCGCTGGCCGCCCAGCCCGTCCGGTCCCCCGCGACCCCCGCCCCGACCGCCCCGACCCGGATCGCGCGGTTGATGGCGGCCGAGGACGTGTTCGAGGAGCTCGACGACCCCACCGTGCCCGCGGTCCGGATCGGGGACCCGCACGCGGAGCTGGCCGACCTCGTCGGTCTGGCCCCGATCAAGGAGCAGGTCCAGCGGGTCGTGGCCGAGGCCCGGGCCGACCAGCTGCGGCACGCCGCCGGGATGCCGGATCAGGAGCGGTCCCGGCACATGGCCTTCGTCGGCAACCCCGGCACGGCCAAGACCACCGTGGCCCGGCTGCTGGCCCGCATCTACGCCCAGCAGGGCACCCTGGCCCACGGTCACCTGGTTGAGGCGAGCCGGCTCGACCTGGTCGGCCAGTACGTCGGCCAGACGGCCCCCCGGGTGCGCAAGGTGTTCGACAAGGCCTCCGGCGGGGTGCTGTTCATCGACGAGGCGTACGCCCTGGTCCCGGAGGACTCGCACCGCGACTTCGGGGTCGAGGCGGTGTCCACCCTGCTCAAGCTGATGGAGGACCGCCGTGACGAGGTGGTGGTCATCGTGGCCGGCTACCCCGCCGAGATGCAGCGGTTCCTGGCCCACAACCCCGGCCTGGCGTCCCGGTTCCCCAAGACGCTCACCTTCGACGACTACGACAACAACGAGCTCGTGGACATCTTCTCCCTGATCGCCCGGCAGCGGGGGTTCACCCTGGGCGAGGGGGTCGACGAGGCGCTGCGCCACCTGATCCCGGACCCGCACCCGGCGGGGTTCGGCAACGGCCGCTTCGTGCGCAACGTCTTCGAGGAGGCGGTCTCGATCCAGGCGGGCCGGCTGATCGAGCTGGTCGAGCCGAGCGCCGCCGACGTCCGCACGCTGCTGTCGGTCGACCTGCCCCGGGTGGCCCCGCCGGTGCGGCACGAGCTGACCGGCCACTACCTCTGACCCGGCCGGCGGCCGCGGCGGACTAGAGCAGCGTGGGCGGCAGCGCTCCCTCGAGCTCGAGCAGCCACACCTTGGTGGCCAGGCCCCGGCCGGGCTCCCCGCCGGAGTAGCCCCCCAGTCCGTCGGCGGCCACCACCCGGTGGCACGGGATGACCAGCGGCACAGGGTTCGCCCCCATGATCGACCCGACGGCCCGGGCCGGCAGCCCGGTCCCGCTGCGCCGGGCCAGCTCGCCGTACGTGATGGTCTCGCCGTAGCCGATGGTGCGCATGGCCGCCAGCACCGCGCGGGTCGACGGCTCCAGCGGGGCCAGGTCCACGGGCAGGTCGAAGTCGCGCCGCTGCCCGGCGAAGTACTCCCGCAGCTGACCGAGCGCGGCCTGGACCAGCTCGTGCGGCTCGGTGCCGGCGTCCCCGGGTCGCAGTCCCCAACCCACCTCGCGGATGCCGTCGTCGGTGGCGAGGACCCCGACCACACCGGCCGGGGTGTCGTAGGAGTCGAAGTACATGCGCATCGCCCGGCTAGCCCGCGACCGGGTCGATCTGCAGCGACGGGTCGCTGATGGCGATCTGGCCGGCGAGGATCTCCTCGGCGTAGTGGCAGGCGACCCGGCGCCCCGGCGCCACGGCCCCGAGATCGCGCAGCACCGGCTCCTCGGTGTCGCAGCGTGTCTGCTGCCGGTAGGGGCAGCGGGTGTGGAAGCGGCAGCCCGACGGTGGGTTGGCCGGGCTCGGCAGGTCCCCGCGCAGCAGGATCCGCTCCCGGTGGTCCTCGATCTCGGGGTCGGGGATGGGGATGGCCGACATCAGGGCGATCGTGTACGGGTGCAGCGGCTGCGCGTACAGGTCATCGCTGGGTGCCTCCTCGACCAGCCGGCCGAGGTACATCACCCCGATCACGTCGCTGATGTGGCGGACCACGGCCAGGTCGTGGGCGATCACGATGTAGGTGAGCCCGAGCAGGTCCTGCAGGTGCTCCAGCAGGTTGATGACCTGCGCCTGCACCGACACGTCGAGGGCGCTGACCGGCTCGTCGGCGATCACCAGATCGGGGTTGAGGATCATGGCCCGGGCGATCCCGATGCGCTGCCGCTGCCCGCCGGAGAACTCGTGCGGATACTTGGCCAGCGCCCCGCGGGGCAGCCCGACCACCTCCAACATGGCGGCGGCCTTGGCCAGGTGACTGCTGCTCGAGTCGCGGCCGAACTCTTCGGCGTCGGCGGTCGACAGCCCGTGCACGGTGAGCGGCTCGCTGAGCAGGCTCTGCACCGACTGCCGCGGGTCCAGGCTGGCCAGCGGGTCCTGGAAGACCATCTGCATGCGGCGGCGCATCAGCCGCAGCGCCTCCGGCTTCAGCGACCGGATGTCCTGCCCGTCGAAGATCACCGAGCCGCCGGTCGGCTCCTCCAGCCGCAGCAGACCGCGGCCGAAGGTCGACTTGCCGCAGCCGGACTCCCCCACCAGGCCGTACGTCTGACCGCGGCGCACGTCCAGGTCGACGCCGTCCACGGCGCGGACGTGGCCGACCGTGCGGTCGAAGACCAGCCCCCGCTTGATCGGGAAGTGCACCTGCAGGCCGCGGACCGACAGCAGCACGTCGGACCCCGGGGCGGGCGGCGGGCTCGGGGCCGGACCGGACACCGTCTCGCTGCTCGTCACTTGTCCTCCTCGGGGGCGGGGTGGACGCACCGTACGCGGTGTCCGGCGGCCCCGAGCGGGGCCAGCTCCAGGTCGTCGACCACGCAGTCGTCGTCGGCGAACTGGCACCGCGGGGCGAAGGCGCAGGCCTTCGACCAGGCGATGGTGTCCCGCGGGGTCCCGGGGATCGGCCGCAGCGCCTCGCCGCGGGGCGAGTCCAGACGCGGGATCGAGTTCAGCAGCCCGTGGGTGTAGCGGTGCCGCGGGTGGGCGAACAGCTCCCGCCGGTCGGCCGACTCGACCACCCGGCCGGCGTACATGACGTTGACGAAGTCGCAGAGCCCGGCGACGACCCCCAGGTCGTGGGTGATCATCACCATTGCCGTGCCCAGCTCGCTGACGAGCTCCTTGAGCAGCTCGAGCACCTGCGCCTGGATGGTCACGTCCAGGGCCGTGGTCGGCTCGTCGCAGATCAGCAGCGCCGGCTTGCACGCCAGGGCGATGGCGATCAGGGCCCGCTGCCGCATGCCGCCGGACAGCTGGTGCGGATACTCCCCCAGGCGTCGTCGCGGGTCCGGGATGCCGCAGCGTCGGAGCAGGTCCTCGGCCTCGTCCCGGGCCTGCTGGCGGGTCAGGTCCTCGTGCCGCCGCAGCACCTCGGTGACCTGCAGACCCACGGGGATGACCGGGTTCAGCGAGGACATCGGGTCCTGGAAGACCATGGCCAGGTCGCGGCCGCGGAGGGAGGACAGCTCCTGGTTGCCCATCGTCAGCAGGTTGCGCCCGCGGTAGAGAGCCTCGCCGCTGACCTGGACTCCGCGGGAGGGCAGCAGTCCCATCACCGCGAGGGAGGTCACGGACTTGCCGCTGCCCGACTCCCCCACGATCCCGACGACCTCGCCGGGCTTGACGCTGAAGGAGACGCCGTCCACGGCCCGGGTGGCCCGACCGCCGCGCCGCTGGAAGGTGACGTTGAGGTTCTTGACCTCGAGCAGGGCCTGGTGGCGGTCGACGGGCTCCCGGGTGGCCCGTCGGCCGCGACGCCCGCCCGGCTCGAGGGTGACGGTCTCGCTCATCTCATCTCCTCGACTTCGGGTCGAGCGCCTCGCGGAGCGACTCCCCGAGCAGGGTGAAGCCCAGCGCCGTGACGGCGATGCAGATCCCGGGCAGCAGGGTCAGGTGCGGGTCGCTCTGGAGCCGGTCCTGCGCCTTGACCAGCATCCGGCCCCACTCGGCCACGGCCGGGTCCGGGGCGCCGAGCCCCAGGTAGGACAGCGCCGCGACCTCGATGATGGCGGTGGCCAGGGTCAGCGTGGCCTGCACGATGACCGGCCCCAGGGAGTTGGGCAGCACGTGGCTCATCACGATGGTGCGCCGCCGAAGGCCGAGCGAGAACGAGGCGAGCACGTAGTCCTGGTTGCGCTGGGCCAGCATGGAGCCGCGCAGCAGCCGGGCGAAGATGGGCACCTGGGCGGCGCCGATGGCGATCATGATCGCGCTCGGTCGCTGGCCCAGCATGGCGGCGATGCTGACGGCGAGCAGCAGGGACGGGATGGACAGCAGGATGTCGACCAGCCGCATGACCAGTGTGTCGACCCAACCCCCCAGCCCACCCGCGAGGGTGCCGAGGATCACGCCCCCGGCCAGACCGAACGCCGTGGAGACGATGCCGATGATGAGGGACTGGCGGGCGCCGTACACGAGCTGGGTGAACAGGTCCGAGCCCAGCGGGTCGAGCCCGAGCAGGTGCTCGGCGGAGTGGCCCGGGACGGTGCTCGGGGTCACCTGGTCGATCCACTGGCTCTTGGCCGGCTCGTACGGGGCGATCAGGGGCGCGAACACCGCGACCAGGACGAACGCGAGCACGATCAGGGCGCCGATGATGGCGGACGGGTTGCGGCGCAGCCGCTGGAAGGCACCCTGCCACAGGCTGGTGCCGCGCTCGTCCAGGCCGACGTCGCCCATCAGGTCGGTCAGGGCCTGGGGCCGGGCCGACAGGGGTTCGGCGGTCACGGGTGTCCTCTCATGAGGTGCGCAGCCGCGGGTCGATGACGCCGTAGAGCAGGTCCACGACGAGGTTGACCAGGGCGTAGATGACGGCGATGAACAGGATGAAGCCCTGCAGGACCGCGTAGTCCAGCCCGCTGATGGCGTCGAACAGGTAGGAGCCGATGCCGTTGAAGGCGAACACGGACTCGGTCAGGACCGCCCCGGAGAGCAGCAGCCCGGTCTGCAGCCCGATGGTGGTGGTCACCGGCAGCATGGCGTTGCGGAGCACGTGCCGTCGGGTGATCAGTGACCGGGACAGGCCCTTGGCCTGCGCGGTGCGCACGTAGTCCTCGTTCAGCACGTCGATCACCGAGGCCCGGGTCATCCGCACGATGATGGCCAGCGGGATCGACCCGAGCGCGACAGCCGGCAGGATCAGGTGGGTCACGGCGTTCCAGGACGCGTCGAACTCCCGGGTCAGCAGCCCGTCGAGGACGTAGAAGTTCGTGATGTGGGTGGCGTCGATGCGCGGGTCCTGCCGGCCCGAGGACGGCAGGAAGGCCAGCGCGTGCAGCGGGCCGGGGATGCCGACGGCGAAGACGATCTTGAGCAGGTAGGCGAGGACGAAGACCGGGATGACCACGCCCAGCAGGGAGCCGGCCACGAACAGCCGGTCCACCCAGCCCCCGGCCCGCCGGGCCGCCACGTAGCCCAGCGGGATGCCGAACACGATGGCGAACAGCAGCGCGGCCAGCGCCAGCTCGACCGTGGCCGGGAACCTCTCCAGGAAGGTGCCGAGCACCGGCTGCCCGGTCCGGGGGGAGGAGCCGAAGTCCCCGTGCAGCAGCCGCGCGGTATAGCTCAGGTACTGCGTGACGAGCGGCTTGTCGAAGCCGTAGAAGGCGTTCAGCTGGGCGATGCCCTCCGGCGTCGCCTTGTCCCCCAACAGCGTCCGGGCCGGGTCACCGGGCAGGGCCCGGAGCCAGGCGAACAGCAGCACGCTGAGCCCGAACAGCACCGGCACGAGCAGCAGCAGCCGGCGGACGACGAACCTCAGCATCGGACCGGTCTGGACCGGACCGGGCCGGGGGCCGGTGACCCGGAGGTCACCGGCCCGACCGGCGCGACGGGCACGGTGCGCGCCACGGTCAGCGGGTCACCGTGACGTTGTTCCAGACCTCGTCCTGGACGGGGCTGGCGGCGTAGCCCTGGACGCCCTTGCCGAAGGCCAGCGACGGCGCCGGGTGCGCGATCGGCACCCCCGGGGCGTAGTCGGCGATGTCGGCGTTGATCTTCTTGTAGACCGGGATCTGCTCGGCCTGGCTGGGCAGCTCGCGCGCGGACTTCAGGTCGGCGAACAGCTGCTTGTCGGTGAAGCCCCACTCGTTGGACTTCTTGCCGAAGAACACCCCGATGAAGTTGTCGGGGTCGTTGTAGTCGCCCGTCCAGCCGAGCAGGTGGATGTCGTGCTTGTCGGTGCCCGCGTCGCCCTGGATCAGGTCGAGGTAGTCCGGGCTCCACTTGGCCGAGACCGGGGTGACCTTGATCCCGGCCTTCTCCAGCTCGGACTTGATGATCGCGAAGGTGTCCTCCGGGGTGGGCATGTACGGCCGCGAGACTCCGGTCGGGTAGGCGAACTTGAGCTCCAGGTTTTCCTGGCCCGCCTCCTTCAGCAGCGCCTTCGCCTTGTCCAGGTTGTAGGCGTAGTCGTTGACGGAGTCGTTGTAGCCCGCGACCGAGCTCGGCATGAACTCCTTGGCTGCGATCGAGCCCGCCGGCAGCGTCGACTTGACCACGGCGGCCTTGTCGACCGCATAGTTGATCGCCTGGCGTACGCGCACGTCCTGCAGCGCCTTGTTCTTCTGGTTCATGCCCAGGTACAAGATGTTGAACGCGGGCCGGTTGATGATCTGGAAGCCGGCGGCCTTGAGCGGCTCGACGTCGGCGGGGCCGACCAGGTCGTAGCCGTCGATGTTGCCCGCCTGGAGCTCCTGGGTCCGCGCCTTGGGGTCGGAGATCGTGCGGATGATGACCCGGGCGACCTTCGCCTTGTCGCCCCAGTAGTCGTCGTTGCGGACCAGGGTGACCGACTGGCCGCGGTCCCACTTCTCGAACTTGAAGGGGCCGGTGCCGGTCGGGTGCTCGGTGGCGTACGGGGAGAACCGCACGTCCTTCTCGGTCCCGGTGGTGTTGTCGGCGTCGTACTGCTTCATGGCCGTGGGGCTCTGCATCGAGAACGACGGCAGGGTCATGGCCTGCACGAACCCGGCGAACGGGTCCTTCAGCTTCACCGTGGCCTTGTCGGCGGCGTCGGCGGTGCAGGAGTCGTAGATCCCGCCGGTCTTGCCGCTCTTGAAGCCCTTGAACAGGCTGTTGTAGTAGTACGAGATGTTCTCGTTCTGGTTCAGGCCCTGCCAGTTGTACCAGCGGTCGAAGTTGTAGCAGACCGCCTCGGCGTTGAAGTCCGAGCCGTCGCTGAACTTGACCCCGGTCCGCAGCGTGAACGTGTAGCTCTTGCCGTCGGAGGAGTTGTCCCACTTGGTGGCCAGCAGGGGCTCCAGGTCGGTCGTGCCCGGCTTGGTCCCGACCAGGCCCTCGAAGATCTGACGGGCCGGACGGAAGGTCTCCCCGTCACTGGCCAGCGCCGGGTCCAGCATCGCGGGGTCCGAGGAGGCCGCGAACACGAAGTCACCCCCGTTGGCGGTGCTGCTGCTGCCGGTGCTGCTGTCCCGCTGGCTCTGCGCACAGGAGGCCAGTGAGGCCGCCACCGCAGCCGAGGCCAGCACGGCCAGGCTCTTCTTCAGGATTGCGTACTTCAACGTCTTCACCCTCACAAGTTGTCGACGATGCCCCCGTGGCATTCACGATTTACGGCGCCGCACCCGATCCACGACCGGCTGGACTCGCCTGAGACTATCTCAGCATCTCGCCGTGACCAGCGCAGACGCGCGATCGATACCGGTCGGTAACCGGAAGGATGGGCCGCCCGTCGGCTCAGTCGGTGGCGTCCATGACGACCAGGGCGTCGCGGTGCACGACCGTCCGGTCGTAGCCGGCGCCGAGGTCGGCGGCCAGGGCCCGGGTGCTGCGTCCCAGCAGGGCGGGGAGCTCCTCGGAGTCGTAGTTGACCAGGCCCCGGGCGACCACGACCCCGTCGGGTCCCTCCAGCTCGACCGGCTCGCCGGCGGTGAACTGGCCACGGACCGCGGTGACGCCCGCCGGCAGCAGTGAGGCGTGCCGCTCCAGCAGGGCGCGGACCGCGCCCGCGTCCAGGACGAGGGTGCCGCGGGCGTCGCTGGCGTGCCGGAGCCACAGCAGCCGGGTCGGGCGACGCCGGCCGGTGGGGTGGAACAGGGTGCCGACCGGCTCCCCCGCCAGAGCCTGGGCGGCGGTCTCGGCGCTGGTCAGGACGACGGGGATGGCGGCCGAGGTCGCGATCCGGGCGGCATCGATCTTGGTGACCATGCCCCCGGTCCCCACCGCCGACCCGCGGGTGGCGATGTCGACGCCCTCCAGGTCCGCGTCGGAGCGGACGTCGGTGATGCGGCGCGCGTCGGGCCGGGCGGGGTTGGCGGTGTAGAGCGCGTCGACGTCGCTCAGCAGCACCAGGGCGTCGGCGTGCACCAGGTGGGCGACCAGCGCGGCGAGCCGGTCGTTGTCGCCGAAGCGGATCTCGTGGGTGGCCACGGTGTCGTTCTCGTTGACCACCGGCACCACCCCGAGCTCGAGCAGCCGGCCGAAGGTGCGGAAGGCGTTGCGGTAGTGGCCGTGCCGGGTGACGTCATCCACCGTCAGCAGCACCTGGCCCACCCCGAGCCCGGCCCGCCCGAACAGCGCGGTGTAGTGGCCCATCAGCAGACCCTGCCCGACCGAGGCGGCCGCCTGCTGGGACGCGAGGTCGCGCGGGCGGCTCCGCATGGCCAGCGGGGCCAGCCCGGCCGCGATCGCCCCGGAGGAGACCAGCACGACCTCTCGGCCGGCCAGCCGGGCGGTGGTGATCGCGTCGACGAGCCGCTCGATCCGGCCCAGGTCGATCCCGCCGTCGTCGGTGGTCAGCGACGACGACCCGACCTTGACCACGACCCGGTGGGCCCCGGCGATCTCGGGGCGGGGCCCGAAGGGGTGCGAGGTGGGGGCCTCAGCCATCGAGGCCGTCCTCCGCCTCGTCTCCGGAGTGGTAGGCCCGGTCCTTGTCGCGCCGACGCTGCGCGGCGGGGCGCTCGACCTCGAACCGCTGGTCCTCACCGCGCCGGCTGAGGATCTCGGCCCCGGCGTCCATCTGCGGCGCGAAGTCGAACACGACCGCGTCGTTGCCGCCGATGGCCACGCCGTCACCGGCACGCGCGCCCAGCTCCAGCAGCCGGTCCTCGATCCCGATCCGGTTGAGCCGGTCGGCGAGGTAGCCGACGGCCTCGAAGTTGTTGAAGTCGGTCTGGCGAACCCAGCGCTCCGGCTTCTCCCCGCGTACGCGCCACAGGTCGCCCTCCTGCTTGACGCTGAACTCGTCCTTGGAGGAGACCGAGCGGGGCCGGATGACGATCCGCGGCGGCGCGACCGGGGGCATGGCGGCCCGCCGGGCGGTGACCAGCTCGGCCATGGCGAACTGCAGCCCCTGCAGGCCCTGGCCGCTCTTGGTCGAGATCTCGAACACCTGCAGCCCGCGCGCGCGCAGGTCGCCGGCGACCAGCTCGGCCAGCTCGAGCGCGTCGGGGATGTCGACCTTGTTCAGGGCGACCAGCCGGGGCCGGTCCTCCAGACCGCCGTGGGCGGAGAGCTCGCCCTCGATCACGTCGAGGTCGCTGAGCGGGTCGCGACCGGGCTCGAAGGTCGCGCAGTCGATGACGTGCACCAGCGCCGCGCACCGCTCGATGTGACGCAGGAAGTCGTGGCCGAGACCACGGCCCTCGCTGGCACCCTCGATCAGACCGGGGACGTCGGCGACGGTGTAGGTGGTCTCGCCCGCCACGACGACCCCGAGGTTGGGGATCAGGGTGGTGAAGGGGTAGTCCGCGATCTTCGGCCGGGCCCGCGAGATGGCCGCGACCAGGGAGGACTTGCCGGCGCTGGGGAAGCCGACCAGGCCGACGTCGGCCACGACCTTGAGCTCGAGGACGACCGTACGGGTCTCGCCCTCCTCGCCGAGCAGGGCGAAGCCGGGCGCCTTGCGGGTGTTGGAGGCCAGCGCGGCGTTGCCGAGACCCCCGCGCCCGCCCTGGGCCACGACGAGCTCGGCCCCCTCGCCGGTCAGGTCGGCGAGCTGCTCGCCGGTCTCGGCGTCGGAGATGACGGTGCCGTCGGGCACCGACAAGATGATGTCCTCGCCGGTGGCGCCGTTGTTGTGGTCGCCGCGGCCGGGCTGGCCGTTGGTGGCCCGCCGGTGCGACTGCCGGTGGTAGTCCACCAGGGTGGTCAGGTCGGTGTCGACCCGCAGGATGACCGAGCCGCCGCTGCCGCCGTTGCCGCCGTCGGGTCCGCCGAGGGGCTTGAACTTCTCCCGGTGCACGGAGGCGCAGCCGTTGCCTCCGTTACCGCCGTACACGTGCAGGGTGACCTGGTCGACGAAACTGGGAATGGCCATGGTGTGCCTCCTTCCGGTTGAGGCGAGACGAGCCGGACAACACGAAAAGGGTGGCCCCAGGAGTGGGGCCACCCTTCTCGGTTGTCCTGATCAGCAGCTCAGGGGTGTCGTTCAGACCGAAGCGGTGGCCTCGACCAGGACGTTGATGTTGACCACGCGGCGGCCGCGCTTGGTGCCGAACTCGACGTGACCCGGACGCAGGGCGAACAGGGTGTCGTCCTTGCCGCGGCCCACACCGTCGCCGGGGTGGAAGTGGGTGCCGCGCTGGCGGACGATGATCTCGCCGGCGTTCACGAGCTGGCCGCCGAAGCGCTTGACGCCCAGCCGCTGGGAGTTGGAGTCCCGCCCGTTACGGGTGGAGGATGCGCCCTTTTTGTGTGCCATGTCGTCGCCTCAGCTCTCGATACCGGTGACCTTGACCTGGGTGTACCGCTGACGGTGCCCCTGGCGCTTGCGGTATCCGGTCTTGTTCTTGTACTTCAGGATGTGGATCTTCGGACCCTTGGTGGCCGCCAGAACCTCAGCGGTGACCGACACGGACTCCAGCGCGGACTTGTCCGAGGTGACGCTCTCGCCGTCGACGAGGAGAAGAGCCTGCAGGTTCAGATTCGAACCCACGGCGTCGTCGACCTTGTCGATCTCGAGGACGTCGCCGACGGCGACCTTGTGCTGGCGGCCGCCACTACGCACGATCGCGTACACGCCTGACCTACTCTCTTCGATGTCATCTGGAGTGGATGTCGACCCGGCTTGCACACGAGCCCATCCGAAGGCGCACGCCGCAGCGCACACCGAGGGTCAACATTACGGGGACAGTCGGAACGGGTCAAACCGCGACCCGGCCCAGCCGCACCCGCTGCGGACCTTCCCCCTATCCTCCCCGATCCCACGGCTCCGCTCGACCACGTCCGCGTACGGGGCCCCGGCCGACTAGGTTGATCGGGTGCTGCCCCGCGTCGTCGCCACCGCCTATCTGACCCCCCTGCGGGAGGGCGGCTCGCTGCCGGGCCTGGTCGAGGCCGACGACCTGGGCACCTACGTCGTGAAGTTCACCGGCGCCGGGCAGGGGCCGAAGGCGTTGGTGGCCGAGATCGTGGTCGGCGAGCTGGGCCGGGCGCTGGGCGTCGCGATCCCCGAGCTCGCCCTGATCGAGGTCGACCCCGAGATCGGCCGCCGTGAGCCCGACCAGGAGGTGCAGGACCTCGTCACCGCGAGCGCCGGCACGAACCTGGCCGTGGACTTCCTCCCCGGCTCGGTCGGCTACGACGCGGCCTTCGAGGTCCCCGACCGGGTGGCCGCGAGCGTGGTCTGGCTGGACGCCTTCGTGGCCAACGTCGACCGGAGCGCCCGCAACACCAACCTGCTCATCTGGCACCGGCAGCTCTGGGCCATCGACCACGGTGCCTGCCTGCGCTTCCATCACGCCTGGGGCAGCGTGGCGGCGTTCGCGGGGTCGGCGTACAACTACAGCGACCACGTGCTGGCCGAGCGGGGAGACCCGCGGACCGTGCACGAGGAGCTGAGCCGGGGGGTCACCGCCGACCTGCTCGCGGACGTGCTCGACCAGGTGCCCGACGCCTGGCTGCGGCCCGACCCGACCCGGCCCGATGCACGGGCCCCGGCGGACGCGGACGCGGCGCGGTCGGCGTACGGGGAGTACCTGACGGCCCGGCTGGCGGCGGCGGACCGGTGGCTCCCGTGACCCGGCACGCGTTCCAGTACGCCGTGCTGCGAGCCGTGCCCCGGGTGGAGCGGGGCGAGTTCATCAACGTGGGGATCGTCCTCTACTGCCAGGGCCTGGACTTCCTGGAGGCCTCGGTGGTCGTGGACGACGTACGGCTCCGCGCCCTCTCGGAGGACGTGGACCTCGATGCCGTCCGCGTGTCCGCCGAGGCGGTCGTGCAGGCCTGCCGGCACCCGGTCGGCTCGGCGCGGGAGAACACCGGGCTGGCCACCCGTTTCGGCATGCTGACCGCACCCCGGAGCACGGTGGTGCAGCCCTCCCCCGTGCACGCCGGCGTCACCCGCGACCCCACCCAGACCCTGCGTGACCTGCTGGGCAAGCTCGTCGCACCTCCCAACGGCCGCTGACCCGGTCCGGTCACCCGGTCCGGTGGCGGCCCGGTCAGTGGGGGTCGGCGTGGTCCTCAGCCGCGGCCAGCAGCTCGCGGCGGTGGGCCAGGGTCGTGCGGAGCCGTCCGTGGGTGTGCCCGAGCTCGATCTCGGCGGCGTCGATCCGGTGCCACGCCGGCATGTCCAGCGGGTGCACCCCCCGCTCCGCCAGCAGGGCGTCCAGCGCACCGGAGCGCCCGTGCACGGTGACCACCCCGCGGGTGACGTCGGCCAGCAGCGAGGACACGGTCTCGACGGCGTCGGACTTGTTGGTCCCGATGACCCCCGTCGGCCCCCGCTTGATCCAGCCGGTGACGAACTCGTCCGCCGAGAAGCCGCCGTCGCGGATGACCCGGCCCTCCGCGTGCGGCACCCGCCCGGTGCTCTCGTCGTACGGGACCCCGGGGAGGGCCAGGCCGCGGTAGCCCACCGAGCGCACCACCAGCTGCGCCTCGATCTCGCGGCGGTGGCCGGTGCCGGCGACTCCCCCGGCCGCCGTGATCTCGGTCGCCTCGACCTCGACGGCTCGCACCCGACCCTCCCCCAGTACGGCCACCGGCCGGGTCCAGAAGTGCAGGTGGACCCGGCGGGGGGCCCCCGAGGGCGGGCGCTGCGACCACTCCCGGAGGACGGCCACGTTGCGGGCCGCGACCTTGTCCAGCCCGACCACGGCCAGACTGGTCGCGTCGAGCTCCAGGGCGGCCGGGTCCACCCGCACCTCGACGCCGTCCAGCTCGCCCAGCTCGCGCAGCTCCTTGGTGGTGAACGTGGTGTGCGCGGGGCCACGGCGGCCGAGGATGTGCACGTCGGTGATCGAGGTCCCGGCCAAGGTGTCGAGGACGTCGTCGGCCATGTCGGTGTCGGCCAGCTGCTCGGCGGACTTGATCAGCACCCGGGCCACGTCGA
>JAOPXW010000096.1 GCA_025964935.1 Friedmanniella sp.
TGCCGGCCGACATCCGGGCCCAGGGCGGCGTGTCGCGGATGAGTGATCCCGACATGATCGACTCGATCATCGCCACCGTGAGCATCCCGGTGATGGCCAAGGCGCGGATCGGTCACTTCGTCGAGGCGCAGGTGCTGCAGTCCCTCGGCGTCGACTACATCGACGAGTCCGAGGTACTGACCCCGGCTGACTACGCGCACCACATCGACAAGTGGGCGTTCACGGCGCCGTTCGTCTGCGGAGCGACGAACCTCGGCGAGGCGCTCCGCCGAATCACCGAGGGGGCGGCGATGATCCGCTCCAAGGGCGAAGCCGGCACCGGTGACGTCTCCAACGCCACCCTGCACATGCGCAAGATCGGCGGCGAGATCCGGCGGCTGTCCTCGATGACCCCCGACGAGCTCTACGTCGCGGCCAAGGAGCTGCAGGCCCCGTACGACCTGGTGGCCGAGGTGGCCGCGAACGGCAAGCTGCCGGTGGTCCTGTTCACCGCGGGCGGGATCGCCACCCCGGCCGACGCAGCCATGATGATGCGGCTGGGGGCCGAGGGGGTCTTCGTCGGCTCCGGCATCTTCAAGTCCGGCAACCCCGAGCAGCGGGCCGCGGCCATCGTCAAGGCCACCACCTTCTACGACGACCCCGACGTGATCGCCAAGGTCTCCCGCGGTCTGGGTGAGGCCATGGTCGGCATCAACGTGGACGAGATCCCGCAGCCGCACCGGCTCGCCGAACGCGGGTGGTGACCGCACCCCTGGTCGGGGTGCTCGCCCTGCAGGGTGACGTGCGCGAGCACGTCCTCGCCCTGACGGCGTGCGGGGCCCGGGTGCGGACGGTCCGCCGCCCCGAGGAGCTCGACGGGCTGGCGGGGATCGTCCTCCCCGGCGGTGAGTCGACGACGATCGACAAGCTCGCCCGGATCTTCGGGGTGCGCGACCCGCTGGTCGCCGCGCTCCGCGGCGGGCTGCCGGCGTACGGCTCCTGCGCGGGGATGATCCTGCTGGCCGACACGGTGCTGGACGGCACCCCGGACCAGCAGACGTTCGGGGGGCTGGACATCACGGTCCGCCGCAACGCCTTCGGGCGTCAGGTGGAGTCCTTCGAGACCGACGTCGACCTGGAGGGGGTGGACGGGGGCCCGGCGCACGCGGTCTTCATCCGCGCACCCTGGGTCGAGCGGGTCGGACCCGGGGTGGAGGTCTGGGGGGCGGTGACCCCGCCCGGGACGACCACCTCCCGGATCGTCGCGGTCCGGCAGGGCGTCGTGATGGCCACCTCCTTCCACCCGGAGGTGACCGGCGACCTGCGGATCCACCGCCGCTTCCTCGACCTGGTCGAAGGGTCCTGAGGGTCCGGTCCCTCAGGCCCGGGGTGCGCCCAGCCCGACCCGCTCAGCGACCGACGGCCAGCCGGCGAGCACCCGGGCCACCCCGGGGTGCGGCTCCCGGGCGAGCGCCTCGACGTACGCCTCTTCGACCAGGTCGGCCAGCGAGACCCAGCCGCCGGTCTCGGCGGACCGGATGGCCCCGATCACCATGGCCACGCTCAGCACGTTGCGGTGCACCTCGCCCGACGGGGCCGTCTCCCCGGTCCGCAGGGCCGCGACGAACTCGGCCAGCGACCCGGCGATCTGCTCGGGGGCCTGGGAGACCTGCCCGGTCACCACCGTCCCGTCGGCGCGGGCCGCGGTCGGGGGGTGGTCCCCGTCCCACAGGGCGGTGCCCGCGGCGGTGGTGAGCCGCCAGTCGCCGTTCCAGGAGGTCTCCTGCCCGGGGCTGCACCAGGATCCGTCGAAGGTGAACCGGCTGCCGTCGGCGAACCGGAAGACCGCGACCGCGACCGCGTCGCCGGCGTACCAGGACCAGGACGGGTTGCTCGTCGTGCCCAGCACCTCGACCGGCTCGCTGCCGACCAGGTCCCGGGCGAGGTCGAACTGGTGGATGGCCATGTCGACCAGCAGCGGGTGCGCCATCTGGTCGCGGAAGCCCCCGAAGTGGGGGGCCCGGGCGAAGGTGCAGGAGGCGAGCCCGACCGGACCCAGCTCGGCCAGCTGGGACCGGAGCTGGTCCAGGTCGCGCCAGTAGCGACGCGACTGCGAGACCATCAGCAGCCGGCCGGTGAGCTCGGAGACCGCGACCAGGGACAGGCACTCGGCCAGGGACTCCGACAGCGGCTTCTCGCACAGCACCGGGAGCCCGGCGGTCAGGGCCTCGGTGTTCACCGCGTGGTGAGCCCGCGGGACGGTCACGTTCACGACCGCCTGCGCTCCGGTGGCGCCAACCAGCTCGGTCACCGAGCGCGCGACGGGGAGGTCCGGTCGCCCGGCCCCGTTCGCGGCCGCCCGCGCGGTGCCGAGGTCCAGGTCGACCAGTCCGACCAGCTCCACCTCGGCCGCGGCCTCGATGGTGGCGAGCCAGGCCCGGCCCATCCCGCCGGCCCCGACCTGCAGCAGGCGGACCGGCGGGGCGGCGGGCTCCGTCGTCCTGACCCGCGATCGGGCCGGTGTCGTCGTGGCGGTGGAGGAAGTCGGGCCGGTGGTGGGGGCGGTGCCGGCGGAGGCGGGTGGGGTGGTGGTCATGAGCCCTCTCGAGGGGGTGGCGGCGCCCCCGTACGCGGCCGTCGGTCTGAGGGCCAGGCCGGTGCCGCCTCGTCAGGGGGCACCGACCAGGTTAGGGGGGACTCCTCAGCGGTGGTCGGTGGGCCCGGTGCCGCCCGGGGTCCCGGGCTGCTGCCAGTCGTCGGGCTGTCCCGGGCTGTCCGGGGTCTGACCGGCCGGCGGCGCGGGGGGAGGGGCGGCCGGCTGGGGCGGAGTCGGAGGCGTCGGGCGAAGACCCCGGAAAGGTGAGCTCGCCTCGGCGGCGGCCGCCGACTGCGGCTGCTCCCAGGGCGGGCCGTCGGCTCCCCAGACCTGGTCCTCACCGCGGCGACCGGCCGCGCCGTGACCACCGGCGTAACCGGACCCGTACGGCGGTGCCGACCCGACCGGCGGGTAGGGCGCCTTGGGCTCCTCCGGGACCACGAACAGCGCGATCACGTAGAGGATGATCGGCACGCCGGTGAACAGGGTCACCAGGACGGTGAGGATCCGGATCAGGGTGGGGTCCATGTTGAGGTAGTTGGCCACCCCGGAGCAGACGCCGCCGAGCATCTGGTTCTGGCGGCTGCGGTAGAGCTTCTTCGGAGACGGAACGGGCGAGCTGGACACGAGAGACCTTTCGAGGTGGGTGGTGGACGGTCAGGGTCGACGTCGGGACAGGGCCAGGCCGGTGACGCCCAGCACGACGAGCAGCAGGGGGGCGGCGATCCGGAGGGTGGCCCAGGGCAGGGAGCCGCCGACGCTCAGCACCAGGGCGGCGACGGCGAGCCCGGTCAGCAGCACCCCGGTGACCAGGGCCACCACGTCCACCGGCCGGCTCATCGGGTGACCGCGATGACGCCCTGGCCGACCGACAGGTCGAGGGTCAGGGTCGGGCGCGAGGGGCCCTGGGGATCGGGGTCGGAGCTGGTGACGTCGTGCAGGTCGGTGCCGCCGACCACGGTCTCGAACGCCGTCACGACACCGGCGCCCACGTGGTACTGCACCCGGACCGGCGTCTCCACCGGGACCCGTACGGTGAGGCTGCCGGTGCCGACGTGGGCTTGGTAGGTGGTGTCGCCGGTGAGCTGCAGGGCCTGCAGGTCGACGTTGAGCTCCCCGGCCTGCTGCTGGTCGCCCGGGCCGGGCAGGTCGGCGGCCACGGCGTAGGCGCGGGTCGCCGAGGACCAGCTGCTCGCCGAGCCGACCTGCCCGGCCACGGCGCCACCGGTCACCACGAGCGCCAGCAGCAGGCCGACGGGCAGGATGCCGCGGGCCCGGCCCAGCCAGGTGGCGGCCACCAGCGTCAGGCCGACGACGAGCAGGGCGGCGGCGGCGTACGCGGTGGCCGGGACACCGACCCCGGACCGGTCGAGCGCGGCCAGTCCTGCCAGCACCAGCCCGACGGCGGTCAGCCCGACCAGCCGGAGCCGCCGGGCGGACGGGGTCTGGGAGCGCCGCACCGGGGGCGCGGGCGGCGCCTCGACGTAGAGTCCGGCCGGGTCGGGCTCGGACAGGTACGCCGCCCGGTGGGTGTCGACCGGGTCGACGGGGGACGGCGGGTCGACCGGACCGGCCGGGGAGCTGGAGGGGAGCGTGGGCCACGTCGGGGTGGGGTCGGCGGCCGCCGGGGCCGCGTAGGCCGCGAGGGCGTCGGCAGTCCGGGCACGACCGCGACCGCGGCGGTAGAAGAGCAGGTACCACAGGCCGGCCAGGACCAGGGCCGGGCCGGCGCTGAACGGGGTCAGCTCGCCCAGCGCGGCCCCGGTCAGCAGGCTCACGAGGACGACGACGGTCAGCCAGACCCCCCGCGACCAGCGGCGGGCCGGGCCCCCGTACGTGTCGACCAGCGTCTGGTCGCTGCCCTCGCGGGGCAGCAGCACCCAGCCGGCCGCGTAGAGCACGATGCCGATCCCGCCGCTCAGGGCGAGCAGGGCCCAGCCCACCCGGACCAGGACCGGGTCGACCCGCCACCGGGCCGCCAGGGCCCCGCACAGCCCGGCGACCACCCGGTCGTCGTTGCTGCGGTGCAGCGGGAGGATGAGGGCCATTCGCTCATCCTGCGCCGCCCGGGCGGGTCAGACCATCGGGGACGACCCCGGTCGTGCCCTTGTTCGTGGGTGGAGGCGGCCCCATCGGGTGGGCCCCGAGCGGGCAGACCGGGGGAGAATGGGGGAGGACCCTGCTGTTGTGGGGCCGGTTCCGTGTGAGGCTGGTGACACCATGAGCGACCCTGACCCGACGGATGCCCGCGACCCGCGGGCCCTGACGTCGTGGTCCCCCGACGGCCCGGCGCCGCCCACCTTCGCTCCGCCCGCCTTCCCCCCGCCGGCCGCCCTCCCCC
>JAOPXW010000098.1 GCA_025964935.1 Friedmanniella sp.
ACGACCGCCGCGATGATGTAGAGAAACTCATTGCCGACTCCGTTGCCCGACTGCAGGGTGTTGAAGTTGTAGAGGGTGTGCATGCCGATGAACCAGGCGAGGAACGCCACCGTCATGAAGAGCCCGATCTTGACCTTGCGGACGGGGACGCCGACGGCGCGAGCGCTGTCGGCGTTGCCGCCGACCGCGTAGATCCAGTTGCCGATCTTGGTGCGCTGGAGCACGTACGCCGACAGGGCGACGAAGACGATCCACCACAGGACCGAGGTCCAGATCGTCACGGTGCCGATCTTGAAGCTGGAGGAGAAGACCGCCTTGAGCGAGCTGTAGCCGGCCATCTGGTTGATGTTGGGGGTCGACACGGACCCGGTGACGAGCTTGGTGATGCCGAGGTTGGCCCCCTGCAGGACGAAGAACGTGCCCAGGGTGATGAGGAAGCTGGGGATGCCGGTCCGCATCACCAGATAGCCGTTGACGAAGCCGACGGCCAGGGCGAACACCAGCGAGAGGATGGCCCCCACCCACAGGTTGAGCCCCAGGTTGTAGCAGATCATCGCGTTGACCAGGCCGGACGAGGTGACGATGACCCCGGCGGACAGGTCGAACTCCCCACCGATCATCAGCATCCCGACCGCGACGGCCACGATCCCGATCGTCGAGCTCTGGTAGAGCACGGTGAAGAAGGAGTCGGGCGACCGGAACGGCGGCGCCACGATCAGGAAGAAGATCAGGATGACGATCGCGGCGACCAGAGCGCCCACCTCGGGGCGGGCCAGCAGTCGGTTGGACAGACCGAGGGTGACTCGGTTCGATGCCTCCGCCGGCGCACCGGCTGCGGGAGGAGTCTTGACGGTTTGACTCATGGGTGGGCTCCGATTCCTGGCCTCGGTCCCAGGGCCGGCCGCCGGGCTCCCCGGCGGCCGGCTCTGGTCGGACTAGCGGGTGTTGTTCTTCGCGAACGGGAGGATCGCGTCGATGTTGCTGCTGTCGACGAAGGACGGCCCGGTCAGGGTCGGCTTGCCGCCGCCGATGTCATTGCCGTTCTTGATGTTCAGGTAGAGCGCCTGGACCGCCAGGTAGCCCTGCACGTACGGCTGCTGGTCGACCGAGAACTGGATCTTGCCGTCCTTGATCGCCTGGGCGGCGTCGACGTTGAGGTCGAAGGTGGCGAGCTTGGCCGAGCTGCCGGCCGCATCGATCGACTTCATGGCGTCCAGGGCGATCGGAGCGCCGAGCGTGACCACGTAGTCGATGCTCTTGTCGGAGGACAGCTTGGCCTGCAGGGCCGAGGTGACCGCGGAGTCGTCGGCCCCGTTGACCTGGATGTTCTCGGTGCTGGAAATGCCGGCCTTGACCCCGGCGCAGCGCGCCTCCAGCGCCACCGACCCCGCGGCCTGGATGACGCAGAGGACCTTCTTCCCGCCGGCCTGGGCGATCCGCTGCCCGGCCGTCGTCCCGGCCAGGGTCTCGTCGGACCCGAAGTACATCGAGGCACCGACGTCCTTGTACTGGTCGATGCCGGAGTTGAAGGCCACGACGGGGATCTTGGCCGCCACCGCGGACTGGACCGAGGACTTGAGGGCGTCCGGGGTGGCCAGGGTGGTGGCGATGCCGTTCACCTTGGAGTCGACCGCACTCTGGATCAGCGTCGCCTGCTTGGAGGGCTCCGGGTCGTTGGAGTACTTCAGCGTGACGCCGTTGTTCTTCGCCGCCTGGTTCGCGCCGGCCTTGATCTTGTCCCAGAAGGTGTCGCCCGGGGTCTCGTGGGTGATCATGGCGATGGTGTAGCCGGAGGCGTCGCCGCCGCCGCCCGCCGGGGCTGCGGGTGCCGAGGTGGCGGCCGGGGCTCCGCCGCCACTGCAGGCGGAGAGGGCCAGGACGGCCGCGGCGGCCAGCGCCGCGAGCGAGAGACCCTTCCGGGAGGAGCTCGGAGTCATCGATGGATCCTTTCGTTGGGTCGCGGGTGGAACCCGGACGCTGAGGTGGGGCGCAGAGCGGGACACTGGTGTCCAGAGACTGGCCGACCGTGGGGGCCGGCCGGCCGAGCCAGGGGCGGCCGTGCCATTCCCCCGGTCGGGACCGGCGGCCGGGGCCGTGAGCGGTGACCGCAGGGCCCGGCCGGGCCGACGAGCCGCGCCGCCGGCCCGGACGTCGTCCTGGGTGCGGGGCGGGGGCTGGGTGCTCATGGAGCGTTCTCCGTCGGGTCGAGGTCGGCGCCGGTGCCGACGGCTCAGCGTTACGTAACCAACCGAACGTTGTCAATACTTTGTTCTAACATTCTGACTTTTGCGAGCCCAGGGACCACGCCAGAATTTCATCACGATTTCGTCTCGTCCCCACGTGCGGCTGGGCCCGCGGATACCGTGATCATGCTCGAGGTCGACCAGGACCCCCTCACTCCGGGTGACGAGGCGGGGTCCATGGCCCTCGGCAGCGGCCAGCGGGGCCCCTGCCACCGGTCGGTCGCCAGGACCGGGCACGCACAGCCTCACAGCGGTGTGAGGACACGGGGGGTACGGGGACACATGGCACTGATCGAGACGTCGGCTTCGGCGCGGGCGCGGGACGGGCGGCGTACGACGCCGACCGAGGCCGCGGACGCGCGCGGGGACAACCTGCGCGCGGCACCGAACGCCCACGCGACCGGTACGGATGAGCGGGTGGACGCCGCGGACAGCGTCGCGACTCCGGCTCGGGCCGGCGAGCTGGTCCTGGTCCGGGACACCGGCACCACCGTCGTGGTCCGGCCGCCCAACGACACCCCGCTCGACACGCGGCCGACCCGGCCCCTGCCGGAGACCGGAGGCCGGTCCCTCGAGAGCTGGAGCCGCAGCTATGTCCGCCGGGCGATCGTCCTGGACAGCCTGGTCGGGTTCGCGGCGATGCTTGCTCCGGCCACCCAGAGCCAGACCCTGGCCGCCCACCCGTCCTGGCTGTTGACCCTGGCCCTGGTCGGTGCGGTGGTGTGGCCCCTGACGGTGGGTCTCGCGCGGGGCTACGAGCAGGCCCGCGTCGGTGTCGGGAGCGACGAGCTCCGAGCCGTGTTCCGTGCGGCGGTCGCGTTGGTGCTGGTCGGGGCCTTCCCGGCCGGCCTCGCCGACCACCACGCCCTGCTGAAGCTGGCGGTGGTGAGCGCCCCGCTGGCCGCGGCCGGGACGCTGGCCGTGCGGTACGCCGGTCGCCGGTTTCTGCACTCCCAGCAGCGCCGCGGGGTGAACGTGCGTCGGGTGGTCCTGGCGGGCAGTGTGTCCGGGGTGCACGAGCTCGCCGATCGGCTCACCCGCGAGACCGAGTGCGGCATGCGGGTGGTCGGAGTCTGCGTGCCGGCCGCCGACGTCGGCTCCGCGACCCAGCTGGGCCTCACCGTCCTCGGACATCTGCACGAGGTCCCCCAGGTCGTCGCCGCCTCGGCCTGCGACTCGGTCGCGGTGACCAGCGACGACGCGACCCGCCACAACTACCTGCGCCGGCTGGCCTGGTCGCTGGAGGACGTTCGGGTCGAGCTGCTGGTCGACCCCGGCCTGGTGGAGGTGGCCGGTCCCCGGATGCACATCCGGCCGTTGATGGGCTTCCCGCTGCTGCACGTCGAGCAGCCCCGGTTCAGCGGCAGCCGACGGGTGATGAAGCGTGGCCTCGACCTGGCGCTCACCGTGACGGGGCTGCTCGCCATCGCCCCCCTGCTGATCGTGATCGCCGTGGCCATCAAGCTGGCCGACGGGGGGCCGGTGCTGTTCCGGCAGCAGCGCGTGGGCCGCAACGGCAAGGAGTTCACCATGCTCAAGTTCCGGTCCATGGTGCCCGACGCCGAGGCTCGCAAGGCGGAGCTGGCGGAGCTCAACGAGACCGGCGGCGGCCTGTTCAAGATCCGCCGGGACCCGCGGGTGACCCCGCTGGGCCAGTTCCTGCGCAGCTTCTCCCTGGACGAGCTGCCGCAG
>JAOPXW010000025.1 GCA_025964935.1 Friedmanniella sp.
TGGCCCGTGAGCTCAACGTCGAGGCCGAGGGCATCGAGATCGGCCCGTCGCCGATCGACGAGCAGCTCGCCGCCGACCTGGCCCTGCCGGTCGAGGACCTCAACCTCACCGTCCGGTCCTACAACTGCCTCAAGCGCGAGGGCATCCACACGGTGTCGGAGCTGGTCTCGCGGAGCGAGCAGGACCTGCTGGACATCCGCAACTTCGGTTCCAAGTCGATCGACGAGGTCAAGCTGAAGCTGCACGAGATGGGCCTGTCCCTGAAGGACAGCGCTCCCGGCTTCGACCCCCTCGCCGCCATCGGTCGCTATGACGACATCGAAGAGGACGACGCCGACTTCAGCGAGACGGAGCAGTACTGAGCCTGCCGCTCAGCGCCGTCGACCAACTGATCACCGAGTAACGAAAAGAACTGTGGAGAACTGACATGCCTACACCCACCAAGGGCGCTCGTCTGGGCGGCAGCCCGTCGCACGAACGGATCATCCTGGCCAACCTGGCCAGCCAGCTGTTCGAGCACGACAAGATCGTCACGACCGAGGCCAAGGCCAAGCGTCTGCGGCCGCTGGCGGAGAAGCTGATCACCAAGGCCAAGCGCGGCGACATCCACGCCCGCCGGCTGGTGCTCACCACCGTCCGTGACAAGGGTGTGGTGCACAAGCTCTTCACCGAGATCGCGCCGACCATGGCCGACCGCGAGGGCGGCTACCTGCGCATCACCAAGGTCGGGCCCCGCAAGGGCGACAACGCCCCGATGGCCCTGATCGAGCTCGTCACGGAGTCGGTCGAGGAGAGCAAGAAGGCCAACAGCACTCCGGTGGCGGCCAAGAAGGCGGCCTCCCGCCGGGCCGGGGCGGCGGACTCCGCCACCGCGACCCCGGTCGTGGCGACCCCGGACGAGACCACCCCGGTCGAGACGGCTCCCGACGAGTCGACCCCGTCCGAGGCGACCCCGGACGAGGCGACCTCGGAGGCCGCGGACACCGCGGTCACCGAGACCAGCTCCTACGGCCCCGGTTCCTACGTCGGCGTCGAGCCGCCGGAGGGCTTCACCATCAAGGGCAACGAGAACTCGAGGAAGTACCACTCGCCGGCCTCGCAGTGGTACGACGAGACCGTGGCGGAGGTCTGGTTCGAGAACGAGGACGCAGCCGCTGCGGCCGGGTTCACCCGGGCCGGCTGACCTCGGTCCCCTCCGCTCGTTGACGGCGCCGGTCCCCTTCGGGGGCCGGCGCCGTTCGGCGTCCCGGGGCCGTGCGGTGCCGCCTCGCGGTGGCCCCAGTACGCTGCTACCGACCCGCGGGGGCGACGGCGAGGAGGCCGGACGCCGGTCGGGGCGAGCGACGACAGGAACGGTGGACAACAGCCATGACAGCAGAGACCACGGCCACCCCCGCAGGCGAGCCGGCCGGTGAGCAGGGCCCGGACTCGGGCTCCCAGGTCGACGGGTCCGGCTCCGCGCCGGCCGAGGCCGACCAGGTCGTGGCCGCGCCCGCCACCGAGCAGGCGACCCCGTCGGAGGAGACGCCCAGCGATGGCGTGGACGCCGAGGAGGCCGCCTCGGCCGCCACCCCGCCGGCCAACCCGGGCGCCGGCTCCTGACGCCTGCCCCGCCCCGCTCCTGACCCGGCTCCTCAGCGGACCAGGTAGTCGGCCATGGCGTCCTCGTGCAGGGCGGCGGCCAGCTCCCGGAGCCGGGCCTGGTCGACCACGTCGACGCTCTGCCCCTTGATCGTCGCGAAGCCCGCGAGGGGGGCCTGCAGCATGACCAGGTCGGACGCGGTCAGGCGGAGCGAGAGAGCCGTCCGGCGGATCTCGTCGTCACTGAGGGCGGAGTCCACCGTGAGGTAGCGGGCCAGGCCGGCGACGAAGCCGGTGAACTGCCCGGGGCTGGTGACCACCGACGGGCTGAGTCCCTTGGCCAGGATCGCCTGCACGACCTGTCGCTGCCGCTCGGCCCGGTCCAGGTCGCCGCGCGGCAGGTCGTAGCGCTCGCGGACGTACGCCAGCGCCCGGTCTCCGCGGAGGTTCAACGGGCCGGCCGGGAAGTCGTAGCCCCGCGAGCTCGAGGCATGCTTGTTGACCACGGTGATGCCGCCGAGGTCCTCGGTGAGACCGATCATGCCCTCGAAGTCGAGGAGGGCGACGTGGTCCATCCGGGTCCCCAGCAGCCGCTCCAGCGTGGCGACGGCCAGCGGCGGGCCGCCGAACGAGAACGCGGCGTTGATCTTGTTCAGGCCGTGGCCCGGGATGGGGACCCACATGTCGCGGGGGAACGAGATGAGGTAGGCGCTGCGGCGGTCCGCGGCCAGGTGCAGCACCATCAGCGAGTCGCTGCGTCCGGCCTCGGCGTCCCCCTTGTCGCGGCTGTCCGAGCCCATCAGCACGTAGTTCACCGCGTCGTTGGCCGCCTTGGCCGGTCGGGCGGGGGAGGCGGCGGTCCCGCTCGGGGCCGCCGCCGGGGTGGGCATCAGGTCACTGCGGTGCACGTTGTCGGTGAAGCTGGAGCTCACGGTGCCGGCGTAGAGACCGACGGCGGTCAGGACCACGACGACCAGGGCGACCACGACGACCAGGGAGCGACGGAGCCAACGCCAGCGTGAGCGGGACGCGGCGACGGGGGGCGGTGGCGCATCCCCGACCCCGGATGCGGGCTCACGGAAGAAAACAGACATGCGGGGATCCCCTCACCACACGATCGCAGGCCCCCGAGGCACTAGCAGAATACCACCGGCCTGTCAGGAGGTTCCGGGCTTTGGTGCGACGGGGTCCAGCCGTCCCGGCCCTAGGGGGAGCGCTGCACGTCCCGGACGAAGAGGTCGGCGATGCGGGCGTGGCCGACGTTGCTGGGGTGACCGTTCTCCGGGTTGGCGACGACCCGGGACTCGCCGCGGACGAACCAGGCCTCCTCGATCGGGTCGATGAAGGTGATGTCGTGGGCGAGGGCGTAGGCCCGCAGCTGGTCGTGCACGGCGGCGACGGCGGGGATGGGCTGGCCGTAGAGGGCCACCGGGCCGAGGATCAGGAGTCGGGCGGCGGGGTAGCGGGCGCGCACGGCGGCGACGGTGGCCTGGACCGCCGGGACCAGCTGCTCGAGGGGGTACTTCGAGTCGTTCGAGCTCCCCTGGAGGACCACCACGTCCATCGGGGTGGCCGGCTGGGCGGCCAGCCGCGTGCGGTAGTCGCCGGCCAGCTGCGGCCCGGGGTTGAGGTAGCCGCTACCGCCCACCCCGCTCACCGTCACGTCCCAGCCCAGCCGCGCCCCGACCTGGTAGGCGTAGCCCTCGGTCAGGGGGACCGCCCCCCGGCCCTCGGTGTAGGAGTCCCCGAGGATCAGCGCCCGGACCCCGGACGCGGCGGGCGGCGGGGCGGTCGCACCATCGGCCGGGCCTGCGGGGGTGACCACGGCACAGCCGGCGAGCACGGCGACCAGCAGCAGGACGGCCAGGGCCGAGACCGCCGTACGCCGGCCCCGGGACATGGCGCCGGGGCCGGTGGCGAGCCGGGTCGCGCTCACGGCCGGGCCGCCGCGGCGGGTGTCCGGTC
>JAOPXW010000068.1 GCA_025964935.1 Friedmanniella sp.
CCGAGCAGGGTCGCGGCGGCGCGGCGTACGCGGGCCGCGGGGGCCAGGGCCGGCCCGCGCGGCGGGACCGAGGTCAGGTCGGCGGCGGGCTCGGAGGGCGGGGCCGACATGCCCCTATTGTGGCCGCTCCGGTCCGCAACGACGTGCCCGACGCGGCGGGCGGACCCGGCCCGGAGCCGGGACCGGAGCCGGGACCGGAGGCGGGACCGGCAAGGGCCCGGACAGCAGAAGGCCCGGACCGCGTACGCGATCCGGGCCTGTCCCGATGGGGTGAGTGACGGGACTCGAACCCGCGGCCACCTGGACCACAACCAGGAGCTCTACCAAACTGAGCTACACCCACCACGCCCACGACGGAGCGGACCAGCCGCTCCCGTGTGCAGCGTGAACTGTACCGGGCCGGAGCGGGGTGTGAGAAATCAGTTGCCGGCGACGGAATCGGGCTGGGGGTCGACGCCGGCGCCGGTCAGGGCACCCTGGTGCCGGGCGGCGATCTCCTTGGCCTTCGTGCTGTCCGGGCCGGGCAGCCCGACGAAGACCGCCTCCCGGTAGTAGCGCAGCTCCTCGATCGACTCCAGCACGTCGGCCAGGGCACGGTGGTTCCCGGACTTGGCGGGGGAGGAGTAGTAGACCCGCGGGTACCAGCGCCGGACGAGCTCCTTGATGCTGGAGACGTCGATGTTGCGGTAGTGCACGTAGCCCTCGAAGGCGGGCATGTCGCGGGCCAGGAAGGCGCGGTCGGTGCCGATGGTGTTCCCGGCCAGGGGCGCCTTGCGCGGCTCGGGCACGTACTGCCGCAAGTAGGTCAGCAGCTGGTCCTCGGCCTCGGCCATCCCCAGACCCTGGTCCAGTTCGGCCAGCAGCCCCGAGTTCTCGTGCATCGTCCGGACGAAGTCGCCCATGTGGTCGATCGCCTCGTCGGTGGGCTTGATCAGCAGGTCGACACCAGGCCCCAGCACGTTGAGCTGCGCGTCGGTCACCACCGCCGCCACCTCGATCAGCCCGTCGTGCTCCAGGTCGAGCCCGGTCATCTCGCAGTCCGCCCACACCATCAGATCCCGCATGGCCGCCACTCTACGGTTCCTGCCGACCCATCCTCGCCGCCCGCCGCCGCGGGATGCTCACCGCGGAGCGGGGGATCCACCGGCCCAGCCAGGCGGCCCCGACCGCGCTGAGCCCAGCCATCGTCAGGGCGGCGGCGGCCAGCGGGGCGACCAGGGAGACCGCTCCCACGACCAGCGGCCCGCCGGCGTTGCCCAGGTCGGCGCACAGTCGCCAGCCCCCCAGGAACTGCGTCCGGTCGACCGCAGGGGAGGCGTCAGCGCCCAGGGTCATCACGATGCCGGCGCTGATCCCGTTGCCCAGCCCCATCAGCCCGGCGACCAGGGCCACCGGCGCGGGTGCGTGGCTGAGGGGGAGCAGGGCGAAGCCCAGACCCAGCACCAGCATCGACGGAACGCCGACGAAGACCCGGCCGAAGCGGTCCATGATGGCCCCGCCGGGGTAGAAGAGCAGCATGTCGACGCCCGAGGAGATGCCGAAGATGACGCTGGTCGTGGCGGCGTCGATCCCCTGGGACTGCGCCCACAGCGGCACGATCGACTGCCGCGCCGAGCGGACCGCCGACAGCACGAGGATGCCCACCCCCAGGGTCGCGAGCACCCGGCGGTGCTCGGCCAGGACGACGAACACCGAGCGGTGCGCCCGCCCCTCGCGACTGTGGGTGGCACGGCGGTCCCGCGTCACGTCGGGCAGGAAGGCGGTCAGCACGGCGGCCGAGAGGCTCATCAGGGCGGCGAACCCGTACGCGGTTCCCAGCCCGGCCGAGGTGATGAGCAATGCACCGACGAACGGTCCGACGAACAGGCCGATGCGGAAGGTGCCGCCCAGCGTGGACAGGGCACGGGCGCGCATCCGTACGGGGACGGCCTCGGTCAGGTAGGACTGGCGGGCCAGGCTGAAGACCGACCCGGCCAAGCCGGTGATCAACATCGCCGCGCCCAGCAGGGCGACCGAGTCGGCGAGGAAGGCCCCGAGCAGCGCCAGCGCGTCCAGCAGGCAGGCGGCCACCAGGGCCTTCTGCTCCCCGACCCGCGCGGCGAGGGCGCCCGCCGGCAGGTCACCGACCAGCTGGCCGATCCCGGTCAGGGCCACGATGAAGGCCGCGGTGCCCACACTCGCGCCGAGGTCGCGGGCCGACAGCGCCACGATCGGCAGGATGGCGCCCTGGCCGATCGAGACCAGGATGGTGGGCCCGTACGCGGGAACCAGCAGGGTGCGCCAGCGGACGGTCTCCTCCGCACCGGGCGGCGGGCCGGCCGGACGTCGGGGGTCACCGGCCGCGGACTGCACGCGGCCAACCTAACCGGCCGGGCGAGGACGACCCTCGAGCCGGGCCGGGGGCGGCAGGTCCTGGGCTAAAATGCCGGGCAGGCGGGGCGGCCTCGGTCGCTCCCCGCTGGCCCCCGTAGCTCAGAGGATAGAGCAGCAGCCTTCTAATCTGTCGGTCGTAGGTTCGATTCCTACCGGGGGCGCTCTCGTACCCGGACCCGCTCACAGAGGAGATGTCGTGTACCTGATGCGCCTGGGCCCGGTCGGGTCCGAGAAGCCGGTCGTACGTCTCGACGAGCAGCACTACGTCGACGTGTCCGACACCGTCCCGGACTTCGACGAGACCTTCTTCGGCGGCGACGGGCTGGCCCGACTGGGCCCGCTGGTGGCGGAGAGGACGGCGGCCGGCTCGGTCCAGAGCTTCGCCGGCGAGCGCGTCGGGGCGCCGATCGCCCGGCCCCACCAGATCCTCTGCATCGGACTCAACTACGCCGACCATGCCGCCGAGACCGGGATGGACCTGCCGACCGAGCCCATCCTGTTCACCAAGTCGCCGAACACCCTGGTCGGCCCCCACGACGACGTACGCCTCCCGCGCGGCTCGACCAAGGTTGACTGGGAGGTGGAGCTCGGGGTGGTGATCGGCCGCCGCGCCAGCTATCTGGAGACCGAGGCCGAGGCCCGGGAGGCGGTGGCCGGCTTCGTGGTGGTCAACGACGTGAGCGAGCGCGCCTTCCAGACCGAGCGGGGCGGGCAGTGGTCCAAGGGCAAGTCGGCCGAGACCTTCAACCCGGCCGGACCCTGGCTGGTCACCCCCGACGAGATCGACGACGTCCTCGACCTGGACATGTGGCTCGACGTCAGCGGCGTACGCCGTCAGACCGGCTCCACCAAGACGATGGTCTTCGACCCGTACTTCATCGTGCGCTACCTGAGCCAGTTCATGGTCCTGGAGCCCGGCGACCTGATCAACACGGGCACGCCGCCCGGGGTCGGGATGGGGCTCCGCCCCCCGGTGTGGCTGCAGGCCGGCGACGTGATGGAGCTAGGGATCGAGGGCCTGGGGACCCAGCGACAGGTCGTGGTCGCGCCCCGCTGAGGGCCGGGGGGTCCTGAGCCCCGGGCTGAGCGTCGGTGGCTGCCGCTAGTGTTCGGGCATGACGACCGTCAGGCTCCCCGGAGGACCCGAGCTGAGCTACCAGGAGTGGGGTCGGCCGGACGCGTCGGTCATCCTCCTGCTGCACGGCCTGGGTGAGGACAGCGACAGCTGGCGGCACATCGCGCCGGTCCTGGGCGAGCGCTTCCGGGTGATCGCACCCGACGCCCGCGGCCACGGCGGCAGCGAGTGGACCGAGGACTACTCGTTCGAGCTGATGCGTGACGACGTCGTCGGTCTGATGGACGAGCTCGGCGTGCTGGCCGCCCTGGTGGTCGGCTTCTCGATGGGGGCCGTCACCGCCTATCTGCTGGCCGCGACCCAGCCCGCCCGCGTCCGCCTGCTCGTCCTGGAGGAGATGGCCCCGCCCGACCCGGCGGTGCCGCCGCGGCCCTACCCGAAGGACCCCGACCCCGAAGGCCGGACCGACTGGCGGGCCGTGATCGCGGCCAACCGCTGGCGCAACAGCCCCGGCCCGGGCTGGTGGGAGCGGGCCGCGCAGATCCAGGCCAAGACCCTGGTGATCGGGGCCCGGGGCAGCCACCTGCCGCAGGACCGGCTGGCCGAGGTGGCCGCGAAGATCCCGCAGGGCACGTTCGTGGCCGTCGACGGAGAGCACGACTTCCACCACGAACGGCCCAGCGCGCTGCTCGAGGTCGTCGAGCCCTTCGTCTCCTGGTTCGGCAAGTAGGCCCGGGCCGCACCGCCTATCCTGGGTCGCATGTCCGCCGCCACCCAGGAGCGAGCCCGGCCGCGCCTGCGGGGACGCCGGCCGCGTCGCCTCGCCGCCGAACCGGCGGAGACCCAGCGCCGGGACCTCGCCCGCAACGGGATCCCGATCCCGCCCGCTCCGGGCGACCCGCTGCCCCAGCAGCTGATCAAGCGGCCGCTGTTCTGGTTCAGCGTGGCCGTGCTGATCGCGTACGCCGTCCTGCTGGTCCTGCTCTACCGCCAGGTCGTGCCGGACCAGGAGGTCCCGGGCGGGATCGTCCCCGGGCTGGGGACCGAGGCGGTGCCCATCGCGGCCCGGTACGCCGCCCTCACCGTCGTCCCCCTCTCGCTGCTCTTCCTGTGGGCGGACCGCTTCCGGCCCCAGCGGCTGTGGGTCTGGCTGATGACGTTCGGCTGGGGTGCGTGCGTGGCCACCTTCGTCTCCGCCCAGGTCAACACCTGGGCCGCGGCCCACCTCAGCATCGCCGGCGACGGTGACCCGGCCACCGGGACGCGCGCCGCGATCTTCGTGGCGCCCTTCGTGGAGGAGGCGTCGAAAGCCACGGTGCTGTTCTGGCTGGCGATCCTGCTGCGCTACCAGTGGGTCAGCCGGCTGAGCGGGATCGTGCTGGCCGGCCTGTCGGGGGCGGCCTTCGCGTTTGTGGAGAACATCCTCTACTACGGCCGGGCCTACCGGTACGCCGCTCGCACCTTCGGCGAGGTCTCCCCGGACGAGGCCCTGCGCCAGGTCTTCTTCTTCCGCGGCGTGCTCACCTTCTTCGGGCACCCCCTGTTCACCGCCATGACCGGCATCGGTCTGGCCGTCGCCCTGCGGTCCAAGAGCAAGGTCGTCCGGGTCGTCGCGCCGCTGGCCGGCTTCCTGGCCGCCGCGTTCCTGCACATGGCCTTCAACACCTCGGCCAGCCTGCTGCAGGGACAGAACCTGCTCTTCGTCTACCTCGGTGTCGCCATCCCGCTCGTGATCGGGGTCGTGGTCTTCGTCGTCCGCCAGCTGTTCCGCGAGGGTCGGCTGATCCGCGAGCGGCTGGGCGACTACGTCCGGCTGGGGTGGCTGCTGGAGAGCGAGCCGGCCGCCTTCTCCCGGCTCCGGACCCGGATGCGGGCCCTGTGGCACGCGCTGTTCGCCGGTCCGGCCGTGCTGCTGGCCACCCTGCGGATGCAGCGCGCCGTGACCGAGCTCGCCTACCTGCGCGACGCCATGACCCGGGGCCTGGTCGACCGGGGGGGCGTGACCCGGGAGAAGGCCCTGCTCGCCCGCATCCGCGAGCTGCGCCCGCTCGCCGTCAGCCGCCCCGAGGGTCGCGCCCCGTACCCCGCCCTGCGCCGGGCGCGGCGGGCGACTCCGGCGTACACGCCGTCCAGCTATCCCGGCCCCGCCGGCATCGGCGGCAACTACCCGGCTCCGTTGGGCCCCGGCTACTCCCCGCCCGGAGTGGTGGGAGTGACCGGCCGGCCCACCGGTGCGCCGGTCGCCGCCAGCACCCCCTTGGGGCAGACTGCTACCCAGTACTCAGAGGTCGACCCCACCTGGAAGCCTCCGGGGGAGTAGGGAGCAGCAGATGAGCGGGCGCACCCCGACGCCGTTGGAGTCCGCCCTCGCCGAGCTCCGGGCCGCCGTCGTCCCCGTCACGCTGCCCCTGCCGCTCCCGGGTGCCGCCGACCAGGCCCGGGCCGTACGGGAGATCACCGCCCAGCTCGACGATTACGTGCTGCCGCGGCTGGCCACCATTGACGCCCCCCTGCTCGCGGTGGTGGGCGGCTCCACCGGGGCGGGCAAGTCGACCCTGGTCAACTCGCTGGTCGGTCGCCAGGTGAGCACCCCCGGGGTGATCCGACCCACCACCCGCGCCCCCGTCCTGGTGCACCACAGCACCGACGCCCGGTGGTTCGCCGACGACCGGATCCTGCCGGGTCTGGCCCGCTCCAGCGGGGCCAGCCGTGACGCCCGCTCGCTGCAGCTGGTGGTCGACGACTCGATCCCGCCCGGTCTGGCCATCCTGGACGCCCCCGACATCGACTCGGTGGTGGCGGAGAACCGGGAGCTGGCGGCGCAGCTGCTGGCCGCGGCCGACCTGTGGCTGTTCGTCACCTCCGCGGCCCGCTACGCCGACGCCGTGCCCTGGGAGTTCCTGAACGCCGCGGCCCAGCGCAGCGCCGCCGTGGCCGTGGTCCTGGACCGGGTTCCCCCGCGGGCGATGGCCGACATCCCCCCGCACCTCGGCCAGATGATGAGCGAGCGCGGTCTGGAGGGCTCGCCGCTGTTCGCTGTGCCCGAGACCGCCGTCGACGCGGCCGGGCTGCTCCCGACCGCGGCCATCCAGCCCATCCGCGGCTGGCTGGCCCGGCTGGCCCAGGACCGCGAGTCGCGGGCCGCGGTGGTCTACCAGACCCTCGACGGGGCCATCGGCTCCCTCGGCGCCCGAGTGCCGGTGCTGGCCCGCGCGGTCGAGGAGCAGGTGGAGGTCGTCGACCGGCTCCGCGACGAGGTGGACCACTCCTACGCCGAGGCCGTCCGCTCCATCCAGGTTCAGACCGCCGACGGGACCCTGCTGCGCGGGGAGGTGCTGGCCCGCTGGCACGAGTTCGTCGGGACCGGCGAGTTCTTCCGGGCCCTGGAGCAGAAGGTGAGCTGGCTGCGCGACCGGGTCGTATCGGCCCTCAAGGGTGAGCCGCCGGGGGCGGGCAACCTCAAGGTGGCGGTGGAGTCCGGTCTGGAGTCCCTCATCCTCGCTGAGGGGGACGCCGCGGCCGAGCGCGCGGAGGGCTCCTGGCAGGCCAACGCGGCGGGGCGGGAGATCGTCCGCGGGGTGGACGCCGACCTGACCCACGCGTCCGCCGACTTCCCTCAGGCGACGGCGCGGGCGATCCGGGACTGGCAGGGTGCGGTGCTGGACCTGGTCGCCGACGAGGGGATGGGCAAGCGATCCCGGGCCCGGTTCCTGGCCTTCGGCGTCAACGGCGTCGGCGTCGCGCTGATGATCGTGGTCTTCGCCCACACCGGGGGCCTGGTCGGGGCCGAGGTGGGCGTGGCCGGCGGCACCGCCGTGCTGGCGCAGCGGGTACTGGAGGCCGTGTTCGGTGACCAGGCCGTACGCCGGCTCGCCGAGACCGCCAAGACCGACCTGGACGCCCGGATCGAGGCGCTGCTGTCGGGGGAGCTGATGCGCTACCACCTGGTGCTGGACAGCCTGAAGGTATCGGCCGACCAGGCGGAGCGGCTGCGTCGGGCCGCGGCCGAGCTGGAGCAGGCGCGCAGCCTCGGCCTGCCGGTCGCCCGACCCGAGCTGGAGGCGGACCCGGCGGCGGGCGACCGTCTCATGCTCGATCCCCCCGAGGTGAGCCAGGTCCCCGTGCTCGAGTCCCACCCGGTGGACGAGGTGGTGGACGCGGAGCTCGACGAGCGCCCACCGG
>JAOPXW010000092.1 GCA_025964935.1 Friedmanniella sp.
TGGTCGGCCGGCTCGGCATCGCGGACCGGTTCCACCTGCTCGGCCAGTCCTGGGGCGGGATGCTCGGCCCGGAGGTCGTGCTGGCCGACGCGAGCGGGATCCGCTCGCTGACCATCTGTGACAGTCCGGCGTCCATGCCGCTGTGGCTGGAGGCCGCAGGGGAGCTCCGGGCCCAGCTGGAGCCCGAGGTCCAGGCGACGCTGACCGAGCACGAGGCCGCCGGCACCACCGACTCGGCCGCCTACCAGGCGGCGGTGCAGGTGTTCTACGCCCGGCACGTCTGCCGGGTGGATCCGGTACCCCCCGAGGTGACGGCCAGCTTCGCCCAGATCGACGCCGAGCCGACGGTCTACCACACCATGAACGGGCCGAGCGAGTTCCACGTCGTCGGCAGCCTGAAGGACTGGACGGTGGTCGACCGGCTGGACCAGATCTCGGTCCCCACCCTGGTCGTGGCCGGTCGCTACGACGAGGCGACCCCCCGCACCTGGCAGCCCTTCCTCGACCGCATCCCCGACGTCAGGTCGCACGTGTTCGCAGAGTCGAGCCACATGCCGCACGTCGAGGAGCCCGAGGCGTTCACCGCCGTCGTGGGCGACTTCCTGGCCGCGCACGACTGAGACCACCGGTCGGCGCCGTCGCCGACCCCGTACGCCCGTTACCCGGGTCACCCACCGCACCATCTCGCCCGCGCGGCACGCCCGTCGAAAAATCGATTCAGAACAGGAACGACCTCATGACAACAGTGCGCACATCCGGACAGGGTCCGGGTGATCTCGCCGAGTTCGGCTACAAGCAGGAGCTCAACCGCACGCTCTCGACCACCGACCTGGTGGTCTACGGCCTGGTCTTCATGGTCCCGATCGCGCCGTGGGCGATCTTCGGGGTCGTCTACAACTCGGCCCAGGGCATGGTGCCGCTGGTCTACCTGATCGGGCTGGTGGCGATGATCTTCACCGCCCTCTCGTACGCGCAGATGTCGCGGGCGTTCCCGATCGCGGGCTCGGTCTACTCCTACGTCGGGCGGGGGCTGCACCCCGTCCTGGGCTTCTTCGCCGGCTGGACCATCCTGCTGGACTACCTGCTCGTGCCGACCCTGCTGTACGTCTTCGCCGCCGAGTCCATGTCGGGCATCTTCCCGGGGGTCCCGAAGCCGGTCTGGATCGTGGTCTTCCTGGTCATCAACACGGCGGTCAACTTCGTCGGGATCTCGTTCACCGCCGTGGTCAACCGGCTCTTTCTGGCCGCCGAGCTGGTCTTCGTGGTCATCTTCATCGTGATGGCCGTGGTCGCCATCTCCAAGGGGGTGAACGGCGCGCAGTTCAGCACCACGCCGCTGTTCAACCCCGACCTGTTCACTCCGCAGATCGCGGCGGCGGCCCTGTCCATCGCGGTGCTGAGCTTCCTGGGCTTCGACGGCATCGCCACCCTGAGCGAGGAGGCCAAGGGCGGCCGCCGCTCGGCCGGGGTGGCCATGATCACCGGGCTCGTCCTGGTCGCCGTCTTCTTCGTCAGCCAGACCTGGCTGGCCGCCATGCTGGTGCCCGGCACGACGACCTTCGGCGACGACCAGGTCAACAACGCCTTCTTCTCGATCGTGGGCTCCATCAGCAACAGCGGCTGGATGGTGGCCTTCCTGGCCATGAACGCCCTGGCCGTCGGCATCGCCAACGCGGTCGCCGCGCAGAGCGCCACCTCCCGGCTGCTGTTCTCGATGAGCCGGGACGGGCGGCTGCCCCGGTTCCTCGCCCACATCAACCCCAAGACCAAGGCCCCGCAGCGGGCCATCCTCGCGGTCGCGGCCCTCACCCTGGTCCTGGGCCTGGTCTTCGTCGGTCAGATCGACGTCATCTCCACCCTGGTGAACTTCGGGGCGCTGACCAGCTTCCTGCTGCTGCACGTCAGCGTGGTGGGCTACTACGCGGTGAAGCAGCGGAGCCGCAACGTCGCGCTGCACTGGGTGACACCCATCCTCGGGTTCGCCATCATCGGGTTCGTGCTGTGGAACGCCGACTCCTCGGCCAAGATCGGCGGTCTCATCTGGCTCGTCCTCGGCGCCGGCGTGCTGGCCTACTACCACCGCAAGGGCACCGGGGTGCTGGCCGAGCACGCCGCCGACCCGTTCCAGGAAGTGGGCTGACCCGATGACGAGCACCGCACACCACCTGCTGACCAGCGACCAGTCGTTCCACGCCTTCAGCGCGGGCCGGGAGCCGGTCCTCACCGTCCAACCGGGCGCGGGGGACCTGATCACCTTCGAGACCTCCGACGAGGCCTACCGGCAGATGGAGGAGTACCGCGACCTGAGCCGGATCACGGCCACCATCAACCCCGTCACCGGGCCGGTCTTCGTCACCGGTGCCGAGCCCGGGGACGTGCTCGCGGTGCGGATCCACGACATCGAGATGGCCGAGCACGGCTGGTCCATCTCCATCCCGGGGGCGGGTGCCCTGGCCGAGGTGATGGGGCCGGAGTTCTTCGTCCGTCGGGTGCCGGTGGCCGACGGACGGGTGCAGCTCACGGCCGACCTGGACTGCGCGGTGGCTCCGATGATCGGCTGCCTCGGGGTCGCCCCGGCGGCGGCGGACGGCTCGACCGTGATGCCGACCCTGCCCACCGGCGGCAACATGGACCTCACCGACGCGGGGCCCGGCACCACCGTCTACCTGCCCGTCCAGGTGCCCGGGGCCCTGCTGTCGGTCGGTGACCTGCATGCGGTGATGGCCCGCGGGGAGTCCTCCTTCGTGGCCATCGAGATCGCCGGCCGGGCCACCCTGTCGGTCGACCTGATCAAGGACCGGACGATCCGCGGCCCGCAGCTCGACACGGGCACCGACTACATCTGCGTCGGGCTGGGCGACCCGGTGCAGGACTCGATCGTGATGGCGTACGAGGCCCTGTTCTCGGTGATGGTCGACGACCACGGCTGGGACCGCGAGGACGCGTACGTCGTGATGAGTGCGCTGGCCCACACCGAGCTGGGCGGCCCCACAGGCTCGTCCGCCCCGCATCCGCTGCACCCGTTCCGTGCCGTCGGGGCCGTCACCCTGGCCCGGCTGGCCACCGAGGTGCTGCGCCGCGGGAGGTGACGCACCGGCCGCCGGCTACCCGGCGGCCGGCTCGGTCAGGGGCCTGTGCATGACGTGCAGCCCGACCAGCCCGTGCCGGGGGTGGTCGAACGCCGCCGGCACGGTGGCCAGGACGGTGAAGCCCAGCGAGACCCACAAGGCCACGGCGGCGATGTTGGTCTCGACCACCGCGTTGAACTGCATGGCCCGGTAGCCGGCCTCCCGGGCCACCTCGAGGGTGCGGACGGCCAGGGCCCGGCCGACCCCCCGGCCGGCGGCCGAGGGGGCGACCAGGAAGCCGGCGTTGGCGACGTGCCGCCCGGCCGCGGGCTGGTTGGGGTGCAGTTCCGCGGTCCCGACCACCCGGCCCTCGTCGACCGCGACCAGCACCCGCCCGCCGGGTTTGCCCAGCCACCAGGTGCGGGCCGCCGCCTCGGTCGTGTCCCGGGGCCAGCAGTACGTCTCCCCCGCGGCCACGATGTCGCGCAGGAAGGGCCACACCTGCGCCCAGTCCCCGTCACCGACGTCGCGGATCTGCACCGGACCGCGCCGGTCGCCGGGCTGGGCGATCGTCACTCGTGGATGGACTTCGGCGTGCTCTTGTTGGCCGTCCGGTTCTCGGAGTCGATCATCCAGGCGAGCTGCTCGAGCCGCATCAGGATGCCGTGCAGGATGTCGGCGGTGGTGGGGTCCTCGTCGTCGACGGCGTCGTGGATGCTCCGCGTGGTGTCGGCCGTGGCGTAGAGCGAGGCGACGATCAGGTCGACGGTGGCCGCGGTGTCGACCTCGTCGGCCGGGAACTCGGGCAGGCTGCTCTTGGCCGCCACGGTGGCCGCACGGCCGTCCGGGGTGATGAAGATGGCGCGCATCCGCTCGGCGACGGTGTCGGAGAACTCCCGGACGTCGGCGACCAGCTCGTCCAGCTGCAGGTGCAGGTCGCGGAAGTTGCGACCGACCAGGTTCCAGTGCGCCTGCTTGGCGACCAGGTGCAGGTCGATCAGGTCCACGTGCAGCAGCTGCAGGTTGTCGGCCAGCTTCTTGGACGCCTTGAACGGCGGCCGGGCCACGTGGCCGCTCTTGCTCGTACGGGCCGGCAGGGTGTCAGTCATGGTTCCTCCTGTGGGCCCCCCTCGTGCAGGAGACCCGGGTGGTCCGTCGGTGGTCGACGGGGTCACCGCGAGGCTACCTCCGCCCCCGGCCGACCGGGATGTCAGGCTTCGGCCCCGGGATGGATAGCCTGTCCCTCTGATGTCCCAGTCCGCCGAAGTCGCCGTACGCCCGAGCCGCCTGCCCGCCGCGATCCGGGCCATGCGGCCACGCCAGTGGGTGAAGAACGTGCTGGTGGGGACCGCACCCCTGGCCGCGGGCAACCTGTTCCACGTCGACGTCCTCGCCCGGGTCGCGCTGGCTTTCGTGGCGTTCTGCCTGGTCAGCGCCACGGTCTACCTGGTCAACGACGTCCGCGACGTGGAGGAGGACCGTCAGCACCCCAAGAAGCGCTTCCGGCCGATCGCCGCCGGTGAGCTGCGGCCGCAGGCGGCCGTGGTCCTCGCGGTGCTGACCGGGGTGCTCGGCCTGGGGTTGGCCTTCGCCGTCGCCGTGCCGCTGGGGATCACCCTGCTGGTGTACGTCGCCCTGCAGATGCTCTACTCGGCCTTCCTCAAGCACCTGCCGGTGGTCGACCTCGCCATGGTCGCCAGCGGGTTCCTGCTCCGCGCCATCGCCGGCGGCGCGGCCGCCCACATCGTGCTGTCCCAGTGGTTCCTGCTGGTCGCCGCCTTCGGCTCGTTCTTCATGGTGGCCGGCAAGCGCTACTCCGAGATGAAGGCCCTCGGCAGCGACGCCGGCACCCGCAAGTCCCTGACGCGCTACTCGGAGTCCTACCTGCGCTTCGCGTGGATGCTCTCCGCGGTGATGGTGCTGATCTCCTACAGCCTCTGGGCGTTCGAGAACCCGGGCGAGAACGCCCTCGGCATCCCCTGGACGGCCATCTCCATCGCCCCGTTCACCCTCGGCCTCCTCCAGTACGCACTGGAGGTCGACTCGGGGAGCGCCGGCGAGCCGGAGGAGGTCGTGCTCCATGACCATGTTCTGCAAGGCATCGGATTGGTGTGGCTCGTGACGATCTCTGTGGCGGTGTTCCTGTGAACGACTTCCCCGAACGGCCCCTGGCGGGCTCCGGCAGCGTTGGCTCCGGCGCCGGCCAGGTCCCCGACATCGCCCCGTCGATGCCCGAGGCCCAGCCGATGATCCCGCAGCCACTGGTCGAGCTGCACGGCTGGGGCCGGACCGCCCGGTCGATGAACCACCTGACCCAGATCGAGTCGATGGCCGGGGCGGTGTCGGCGCTGCGCACCTCCGGGGGCGACCGGGGGGTGCTCCCCCGGGGCCTGGGCCGCAGCTACGGCGACGCCGCCCAGAACAGCGGCGGCACCGTCCTGGACCTGACCAAGATGAACCGCATCCTGTCCGTCGACGCGGACGTAGAGCCGCCGACGGTCACCGTGCAGGCCGGGGTCAGCCTCGACGCGCTGATGCGGGCCCTGCTCCCGTTCGGCCTGTGGGTGCCGGTGCTGCCGGGCACCCGCCAGGTCACCGTCGGAGGGGCCATCGCCGCGGACGTGCACGGCAAGAACCACCACACCCAGGGCAGCTTCGGCAACCACGTCCGCTCCCTCGACCTGCTGACCGCCGACGGGGAGGTGCGCACCGTCACCCCCGAGGGCGAGCCCGGGGTCGACGAGGGCGGCCGGCTGTTCTGGGCCACCATCGGCGGGATGGGTCTGACCGGGGCCATCCTCGGAGCCACCGTGGCCCTGCAGCGGACCGAGACCGCCTACTTCGCGGTCGACACCGACCGCTGCTCCGACATCGACGACCTGATGGCGCGGATGTCGGACGGCGACGACGCGTACACCTACTCGGTGGCCTGGTTCGACGCCGTGACCAAGGGTCGGCACATGGGCCGCGCCGTCCTCACCCGCGGCGACAAGGCGAGCCTGGCCGACCTGACCCCCAAGCTCAGGCGGGACCCGCTGAAGTTCGTCGCGCCCTCCTTCGGCACCATCCCGGAGGTCTTCCCCAACCGGATGGTCAACAAGGCGACCGCGAAGGCGTTCAGCACCGGCTGGTACCTCAAGGCCCCCAAGCACCGGGTCGGCGAGCTGCAGAACATCACCCAGTTCTTCCACCCGCTGGACATCGTGGCGGAGTGGAACCGGGTCTACGGCCCGCACGGGTTCCTGCAGTACCAGTTCGTGGTGCCCTTCAGCGAGCACGAGACGTTCCGCCGCTGCTTCGAGATGATCGTGACCTCGGGCCACCTCTCCTGCCTCAACGTGCTCAAGCGCTTCGGTCCGGGCAACGACGCACCGCTCTCCTTCCCGATGCCGGGCTGGACGCTCACCGTGGACCTGC
>JAOPXW010000128.1 GCA_025964935.1 Friedmanniella sp.
GTGCCGGCCGCGGGGGCCACCCCCGCGGCCGGCTCCCCCGCCGCCTCGGCGGGCCGCCGCAACCTCGCCGAGTACGGGGTGTGCGTCTTCCTCGTCGTCGTCGGGACGGTCGTGCTGGTCGACGCGCTCCAGCTCACCGACAACCGGACCGGGGTCGACCCGCTCGGCCCCAAGCCCGTCCCGGTCTTCGTCGGGGCGCTGCTGATCCTGCTGGCCGGCTTCCTCGCCGTGGCCGTCGCCCGCGGCAGCCGCGGCGAGGCTGAGGCCGGGGAGGACGTGGACCTCCACTCCCGGATGGACCTCAAGACCGTGCTGGCCCTGCTCGGGGTCTTCGTGGCCAACATCGCCCTCATCGACCTGCTCGGCTGGGTGATCAGCGGCGGTCTGCTGTTCTACGGCTCGGCCATCGCCCTGGGCAGCCGGCACTTCGTCCGCGACCTCGCGATCAGTGCCGTGCTCTCGCTCAGCACCTTCTACGGCTTCGCGATCGGCCTCGGCGTCGGTCTGCCCGCCGGCGTCCTGCAAGGGATCCTGTGATGGAGAGCCTCTCGTTCCTGATCGACGGGTTCGGCACCGCGCTCACGCCGGTGAACCTGCTGCTGGCCCTGATCGGGGTCATCATCGGCACCGCCGTCGGCGTGCTACCCGGGATCGGCCCGGCCATGACCGTGGCGCTGCTGCTGCCCATCACGTACGGGCTGGAGCCCACCGGTGCGCTGATCATGCTGGCCGGCATCCTCTACGGCGGCATGTACGGCGGCTCGACCACCTCCATCCTGCTGAACACCCCCGGGGAGTCCTCCTCGGTGGTCACCGCCATCGAGGGCAACCTGATGGCCAAGCGCGGCCGGGCCGCGCAGGCCCTGGCCACCGCGGCCCTCGGGTCCTGGGTGGCGGGCACGATCGGCACCCTGGCCCTGGCCCTGTTCGCTCCGATCGTGACCAAGTTCGCGGTCAGCCTGGGCGCCCCGGAGTACTTCGCGGTCATGCTGCTCTCCTTCATCGCCGTCACCGCCGTGCTCGGCACCTCCCGGCTGCGGGGCTTCATCGCCCTGACCGTCGGTCTGACCATCGGCCTGATCGGGCTGGACTCGGTCAGCGGGCAGGCGCGGCTGACCTTCGGCATCCCGCAGCTCGGCGACGGCATCGACGTCGTCGTGGTCGCGGTCGGCATCTTCGCCCTCGGCGAGGCCCTGTGGGTCGCCGCCCACCTGCGCCGCAAGGCCGTGGAGGTGATCCCGGTCGGTCGGCCGTGGATGGGCCGGGCCGACTTCAAGCGGTCCTGGAAGCCGTGGCTGCGCGGCACCGCGCTCGGCTTCCCCTTCGGGGCGGTCCCGGCCGGCGGCGCGGAGATCCCGACCTTCCTCTCCTACATCATCGAGAAGCGGCTCTCCAAGCACCCCGAGGAGTTCGGCCGCGGGGCCATCGAGGGGGTCGCCGGACCGGAGGCGGCCAACAACGCGAGCGCCGCCGGCACCATGGTGCCGATGCTCTCGCTGGGGCTGCCCACCAACGCGACCGCGGCGGTGATGCTGGCCGCGCTCACCTCGTACGGCATCCAGCCGGGTCCGCTGCTGCTGCAGCGGGAGAGCGGGCTGGTCTGGGGTCTGATCGCCAGCCTGTTCATCGGCAACACCCTGCTGCTGGTGCTCAACCTGCCGCTGGCCCCGCTCTGGGCGAAGCTGCTCCGGATCCCCCGGCCCTACCTCTACGCCGGCATCCTGTTCTTCGCCTCGATGGGGGCGTACGCGGTCAACGGGTCCTCCTTCGACCTGATCCTGCTGCTGGCGCTCGGGCTGATCGGCTTCGGGATGCGGCGGTTCGGCCTGCCGGTGCTGCCGCTGATCGTCGGGGTCATCCTCGGCCCGCTGGTGGAGATGCAGGGCCGCCGGGCGCTGCAGCTGTCCTCCGGTGACGTCAAGGGGCTCTTCGGCGGCGTCAACATCGCCACCGGCGGCTACGAGCTGTCGGCGATCGCCCTGACCGTGTACGTGCTGATCGCCCTGGTCCTGCTCTGGCCGGTGATCTTCGCCCTGGTGCGCCGGAGACTGCCGGCCACGGTCGCGGCGGTCGTCGAGCCCAGCCCCGTCCACGCCGCGACCAGAAACGAGGACCTGCCGTGACGATCGTCGTCGGCTACACCCCCACCGAACCGGGTCGCGCCGCCCTGGCCTCGGCCATCGCGGAGGGGGCGCACCGCCGGCAGCCGCTGGTGGTGGTCAACACCTCCCGCGGCGACGCCCTGGCCGACCCGGGGTTCGCCCAGCCCGCCGACCTGGACTGGGCCCGGGCCTGCCTGGAGGAGGCCGGGGTGGACTTCACCATCCGGCAGGAGGTCCGCGGCCACGAGGCGTCCGAGGAGGTGCTGGAGGTGGCCCGGGAGGTCGAGGCCTCCCTGATCGTGATCGGGATCCGGCGGCGGACGGCGGTCGGCAAGATGCTGATGGGCAGCAACGCCCACCGGATCCTGATGAACGCACCCTGCCCGGTGCTCGCGGTCAAGGCCGGCGGCCATGACTGACCCGGCGCTCCCCGATCACCGGCTCAGCACCGCCGACCTGGTGGACCGCTACGGCGAGGACCTGGACTCGATCCCGGTCCAGCTACGGCGCTTCGGGGGCCGGACCCGCTTCTGGGGTCCGGTGGTCACGGTGAAGTGCCACGAGGACAACGCGCTGCTCAAGCAGGTGCTGTCCACCGAGCCCGACCCGGCCGGCAAGGTGCTGGTCGTGGACGGCGGCGGGTCGCTGCGCTCGGCCCTGGTCGGCGACGTGATCGCGGCCCTCGCGGTCGAGCGGGGCTGGTCGGGGCTGGTCCTGCACGGCGCGGTCCGCGACAGCCTGGCCCTGGCCGGGCTGGACCTCGGGATCAAGGCGCTGGGCACCAACCCGCGCAAGAGCGGCAAGAGCGGGGCCGGCCAGACCGGGGTGCCGGTCGAGATCGGCGGGGTCTGGATCCGGCCCGGCCAGGTCCTGCACGCCGACGAGGACGGGATCGTCGTCCTGCCCCAGTCGGGCTGAGACCGACGTCCGGGTTGGACCGGGCGGGGCCGGGGTGCCACCGTGGCGGCATGAGCGCACTGCAGTCCGCCGTCCAGGTCGCCGACTGGCGCCGCCGGGTCTGGGCCCTGTACGCCGAGGTCCGCCGCCTCGCCGTCGGCGATCCGGCGGCGGCGCACGCGGAATGGCGGGCCGGTCGCGACGACCTGTTCGCGCGTCACCCGTCCTCCCCGGTGCCCGAGTCGGAGCGGGCGGCGTTCCCCGGGCTGCCGGTGGCCGACTACGACCCGGACTGGCGCTTCGAGCTCGCGGTGGCCGAGGCCGAGCCGGCCACCATCGAGGTCAGCACCGGCACCGACGGCGACGTGCCCTTCGAGCGGGTCGGCCGGGTCACCCTGCCCGGGGCCGGGACCCTCGACCTCTGGCGGCTGCAGTCCTACGGCGGGGGCCTGTTCCTGCCCGTACGGGACGGGCTGGCGGGGCTCCCGGGCGGCACGTACGGCGGCGGTCGCTACCTCCTGGACACCGTCAAGGGCGCCGACCTCGGCGGTTCTCCCGGCGGGGGCTCCGAGCCGGCCACCCTGGTCGTGGACCTGAACTTCGCCTACAACCCCTCCTGCGCGTACGACCCGGCCTGGGCCTGCCCCCTCCCGCCGCCCGGCAACGTGCTGACCGCTGAGATCGGCGCGGGCGAGCTCTACCGGCCGCCGGCGGGGTAGGGCGGGGACCGCGGCGACGGTGCGGCCCGGTCACGCCTCAGGGGCGTGTGGAAGGCTGGGCGGTCGGACCAGAGGAAGGCACGGACATGGACTACGTCAAGCTGGGCAACACGGGACTCGAGGTGTCGCGGGTCGTCCTGGGCTGCATGAGCTTCGGGGAGCCCGACCGCGGCAACCACGCCTGGACCCTCAGCGAGGCCGACAGTCGCCCGCTGCTCAAGCAGGCGCTGGAGGCCGGGATCACCTTCCTGGACACCGCCAACGTCTACTCCGACGGCAGCAGCGAGGAGATCGTGGGCCGGGCGCTGGCCGACTGGGGCCACCGGGACGAGATCGTCCTCGCCACCAAGGTGCACGGGCGGATGCACCCGGGGCCGAACGGCGCGGGACTGTCCCGCAAGGCCATCCTCAGCGCCATCGACGCCAGCCTGACCCGGCTGGGCACCCACTACGTCGACCTCTACCAGATCCACCGCTGGGACGACTCGACCCCGATCGAGGAGACCATGCAGGCGCTGCACGACGTCGTGCAGTCGGGCAAGGTCCGCTACCTCGGCGCCTCCTCGATGTGGGCCTGGCAGTTCTCCAAGGCGCAGTACGTCGCCCGGGCCGAGGGCTGGACCCCGTTCGTCTCGATGCAGAACCACTACAACCTGCTGAACCGCGAGGAGGAGCGGGAGATGCTGCCGCTCTGCGCCGACCAGGGCGTCGGGGTGATCCCGTGGAGCCCGCTGGCCCGCGGCAAGCTGACCCGGCCGTGGGACGCGGAGACGACCCGCAGCGAGACCGACGCGTTCGGCCGCTCGCTCTACCGCGACGAGGACCAGACGGTCGCCGAGGCGGTGGCCGCCGTGGCCGAGGAGCGCGGCGTGCCGCGCGCCCAGGTCGCCCTGGCCTGGGTGGCCGGCAACCCGGTGGTCACCGCCCCGATCGTCGGCGCGACCAAGTCGCAGCACCTGAGCGACGCCGTCGCCGCCCTCGACCTGGAGCTCAGCGCCGAGGAGCGTACCCGGCTGGAGTCGGCCTACGTCCCGCACGAGGTCGCCGGCTTCTAGCCTCCGCGAGGACCGCCACCGTCCGCCTCCGGCACTAGGCTGCCGGGCATGTCCACCGTGCTGAGCCGCCCCCGGGTCGGCTCGGCCGTGGGCGTCCGGCCCGTCGTCCCCGGCTCCACGTGGGTGGGGCTGCTCTGTCTGGTCGTGGTGGTCAGCCTCTGTGGCTCCGGGTTCGTCACCGGCCGTTACGCCCGGCCGGTGCCCCTGCACGCCGACACGGTGGCGCTGGGTGCCGGTGGCCGGGTGGTCGAGGTGCCCGGTGAGGCCGGTGACCTGCTCGTCCCCGGCACCCGGGTCCTGGCCGGCGTCCCCGACAGCGCCCGGCTGGCGGCCGGGCAGCGCGCCTGGCTGGCGGCCGGGACGGTGCCCGTGGTGCCCGAGCTCGGCGGCAGCACCCTGGTCCGGGACGCCCTGCTCGACCTGGCCGTCCTCAGCCGCACCGACGGCGTCCCCGTGGCGGGCTGGAGCGGCCCCTGGCGCTACGTGTGGCCGCGGGACTCGGCCCTGGTCGCCGCCGCGTTCGCCCGTACGGGGCACGTCGCGGACGCCGAGCGGGTGCTGACCTTCCTCGACCGCGTCCAGCCCGCCTCCGGGGTGTTCCAGGCGCGCTACCTGCCCGACGCCAGCGGGGTCCCCGACGACCGGGGGGTCCAGCTCGACGGCACCGGTTGGGCGCTGTGGGCCAGTGCCCAGGTCGCGGCCGCGGTGCCGCCGGCCGACCGGGCGGCCTTCTGGCGTCGGCACCGGGGTCTGGTCGACCGCTCCAGCGACGCCATCCTGCGGCTGCTGCAGACCCCGTCGGGGCTGCCGCCGGTGTCGGCGGACTACTGGGAGGTCGCCGAGCGCCGGCTGACCCTGGCCACCGCCGCCCTGCTGCGGGCCGGCCTCGAGGCGTCCTGCACCCTCTACACCGACCGCGACCCGGCCCGGGCGGCGCGGACCTGCGCCGCCGCCGTACGGCTGGGGGACACCATCACCGCCCGGTTCGGACCGGACGGCTACCCGCGGCACCTGGGCGGCCCCCGGGACAGCGTCGACCTCGGGGTCGGCTTTCTGCTGCCCCCGTTCGCCGCGCGCACCGACCCCGGAGCCCGGGCCGCCTGGGCGGGGGCCCCGC
>JAOPXW010000155.1 GCA_025964935.1 Friedmanniella sp.
TCATACACGTCGGCGACGTCGCCTTCTTCGGCCCCGGGATGTCCCCGGCGCCCAAGGGTGAGGAGGCGGGTCAGGTCTACGACGGCGTGCTCAAGCTGGCGTCCTAACCCGGCTTCTTCGAGCTCAAGCGCACCCGGACCGTCGGCCCGATCTTCGACTGACGGCGGGCCGCTAGCCCGCGCTCGCCGTCCGCTGCAGGAAGGCCTCCCAGGTATCGGCCGTCGCGAGGTCGTCGGGCAGCTCCAGCCGCTCCAGGACCGTCCCGACCGACCGGCCCAGGCTAGGCAGGACGCCAAGGCCATCTGCCAGACTGCTCGCATGCGCGTACACATCGGCAGCGACCACGCCGGCTTCGAGCTCAAGGAGTACCTGGTGGCCTCGCTCACCGCCGACGGCCACGACGTGGTGGACCACGGGCCGGCCGAGTACGACGCCGAGGACGACTACCCGGTCTACTGCATCCCGGCGGCGGAGGCCGCGGTGGCCGAGCCCGGATCGCTGTGCGTGGTGATCGGCGGCTCCGGCAACGGGGAGCAGATCGCGGCCAACAAGGTGACCGGCACCCGCGCGGCCCTGGCCTACAACCGCGACACCGCCGAGCTGGCCCGGCTGCACAACGACGCCAACGTCATCTCGGTCGGGGCCCGGATGCACACCCAGGAAGAGGTCCTGGAGCTGGTCCGGGTCTTCCTGGCCACCGAGTTCAGCGGCGAGGACCGGCACCGCCGCCGGATCGAGCTGCTGGCCGACTACGAGGCGCAGCGCTGAGGCCGGTCCCGAGGCCGGCGGTGAGCCGGTCCTAGCGGCCGCGGCCGGCGGGGGTGCCCCGGCGGCCGTCGATCCGGGCGAGCAGCCCGGCCACGACCTGCTCGGCCATGGCCTCGTCCTCGGGTCCGGGTCGGGAGACGTCGCGGGCCCGCATCGCCCGGTCGGCGCTGACCAGGCCCGAGACCCCGTCGCGTCCGAACTCGCGTGGCCACAGGTCACGCCCCTCGCCGTGCTGGCCACCGTGATGGGACCCGGCGGACCCGCCCGAGGGCCGTCCCCCCGAGCCTGTCGCACCTGTCATGCTGACACGCTAGGCCACAGAACCAAGGCGTACGCCCTCGACACGGGAGTGTGACCGGCGACGCGCCGCACGCCGGGAGTGTCGCCGCGCGGCGGCGCCCGCGAGGAGGAGATGAGTTGCCCGAGGGACACACCCTGCACCGGCTGGCCGACGACCTCACCGACGCGTTCGGCGGTCGCGTGGTGTCGGTCACCAGCCCGCAGGGGCGCTTCGCCGAGTCCGCGGCGCTGCTCGACCAGTCCCTGCTGCTCGAGGCGACCGCGCACGGAAAGCACCTGTTCTGCGCCTTCGACGACGACCGCTGGCTGCACATCCACCTGGGGCTGATCGGCAAGCTCACCCTCGGCCCCCCGGACCCCCCGCGCGGTGAGGTCCGGGTCCGGATCGCGGACCGCCACGTCGCCGCCGACCTGCGGGGCCCGCAGGTGTGCGTGCTCCGGACCGAGAGCGAGGTCGCCGCCCAGCTGGCCGAGCTCGGGCCGGACCCGCTCCGCGCCGACGCCGACCCGGACCTGGCCTGGTCCCGCATCCACCGGGCCTCCCGGCCGATCGGGGCGCTGCTCATGGACCAGCGCATCCTGTCCGGGGTGGGCAACGTCTATCGGGCCGAGATCCTCTTCCGGAACCGGATCGACCCGCACCGCCCCGGGTCGGAGCTCCGCCGGGCGAGCTGGCAGGCGCTGTGGGGGGACCTGCTCGAGCTGATGCCGCTGGGGGTCCGCGACAACCGGATCGACACCGTCCGGCCCGAGCACACCCCTGAGGCGATGGGTCGCCCGCCGCGCCTGGACGACCACGGCGGCGAGGTCTACGTCTACCGTCGCGCCGGGCTGCCCTGCTGGGTGTGCGGGGCCAGGGTGCGGACGGAGGTGCTGGCCGGCCGGAACCTGTTCTGGTGCGGTCGGTGCCAGCGCCGCCGGTGAGGTTCGACTGCGACGGCGCCGACCTCGAGGTCGACGAGCGGGGACGGGTCACCGCCGTACGGCACCGGGCCCGCCCCGAACTGGTCTACCTCGCCGACGTCGGCGGGGTCGAGGTTGACCATGACCGCGGCCCGGTGGCCTGGTCGGAGCCTGACGTCAGTCTCGACACCGACGAGGTCGAGGTGCGGCGGAGCTCGCCCGGGCTCATCCTGGTGGTCCGTCACACCTTCGCCGCCGGCTGGGGCCTGCGGGTCGCGCTGACCAACACCTCCGACCGCCCCGTCCCGCTGGAGCGCCTCCGGATCGGCTGGGCGCCCGGCCCGTCCTGCGTGGGCTGGGCCCTGACCGCCGGGGCCACCGGGGCGTACGCCGTCCAGCCCGCCGACGCGGCAGGTCCCGTGCTCGGCGGCCTGCTCACCCTCGGTGACCTGGACCGGGTCACCGCCTCGGAGCTGGTCACCGACCAGGTCCGGCTCGCCCCGGGGGGCCGCTACGTCCTGGCCTGGCAGTGGTCGTGGTCCGCCACGCCCCGGCAGGTCGGCCTGGGTCGTCAGCCGGAGGTGCCCGAGACGGCCTACCTCACGGTGCCCGAGCCGGCCCGGCTGCCGGCCGACGACGACCGGGTCCTGCTCCGCCCGTCCGGGGTCGCCGTCGAGCGGGTCCGGGACACCCTGGAGCTCATGGTCGGGTCCCCGGGCACCTACCCCGTCGAGCTGCGGACCGCCCGTGGGACCACGCGCTACGACCTGGTCTGGGCCGCGCCGGTGGCCGAGGTGCTGGCCGCCGCGGCGTCCGAGGTGCTGGCCGGACCCCGGACGGCGGCGGGCATCGTCCGGCTCGCGAGCGTCGACGCCGCCCTCGTCCTGCAGCACGCGCTGCGCACCTCCGCGGTCGAGGACCCCGAGGCCGCGGCCGAGGCGCTGGACCTGTTCGTCGCCCGGCTCGGGGAGGAGCCCAGCACCGACCCGCGGACGCTCTGCCTGCTGGCGGGGGAGTTCGGCCGTACGGGGGACCCCGACGCCCTGGCCGGGGCCACCGCCGGACTGCTCGAGGTCGGCCGACCGGCCCCCGGGCTCGGGCTGGCCGGCAGCCAGGTAGCGGTGGCCTCCGTCCTGGCCGGCCGGTCGCCGGGTCCGGTGATGGAGCACCTGGCCGGACTCGTCCGGCCGGTGCCGCCGGGTGGCGGCCCGCTGCCCGAGCAGGTGACCGACCTGGAGCTGCGCGCCCTGTGCCGGGCGGACGGCGCCGGACCTCCGCCGAGCCGGGGCGACGACCTCACCGGCCGGCTGCTGGCGGTGGGGACCGCCGTCGGGTCGGGCCTGAGGGGTCGACCCCTGACCCCGCTGCCGCTGGTGGACCTGGCCCACCTGGCCGCGGTGCTGACCCTGCTGCCCGAGCCGCTCAGCCTGGCGGCCGAGCCGGTCTGGGGATGCACCGCCCACCAGCTCGCCCACCGGCTGCGGGCGGAGGTGGTGGCCCGCCTCGAGGGCGAGCCCCTGGGCACCGCGCACGCCTGGCTGGCTCTCGGGTCCACCACCGACTGAGCCCGGGACCCCCCGGCTTAGGGGTCGACGGCCGGGACGGCCACGGCTGATCTTGGCTTCGTCTTATCCGGGGTCTGCCAGAGTGGAGGCGTGACCAGCACTGCGAGGGCTGAGGCCGTGCCGGGGCTCGCCCCCCGCCCCGCGCCGGCGCCCGTTCCCAAGGCGGCGCCACGCATGCCCAAGCTCCCCTATCTCGTCTCGCGGCTGTTCTTCGTCGCCGCGGTGCTGCTGATCGTGGAGTCGCTGCTGCCCCAGGTCAGCTGGCTCTCGGCGGCCGTGGACGGCTACTCGACCCTCTTCGTCCCCATCGACGGCGGGACCGTGGGCTTCGGGGTCTTCCTGCTCATCCTCGGCGCGGCCCTGGCCCGCCGCAAGCAGGTCGGCTGGGTCGTCGCGATGGTCCTTTTCGGCCTCTCCCTGGTGGCCGACCTGGCGGCGGTGGGCAGCCTGCTCACCACCACGGTGCTCGGCACCACCCGCTACCAGGACCTGCCGGCCGCGGCCCGGTTCGCCTTCAACCTCGCCTCCCTGGGCTCCCTGGCGATCTGCATGCTGGTGTACCGGCGGGAGTTCTCGGCCCGACGACCGCCCGGCAGCCTGCGGAAGGCGCTGGTCACCCTCGGGGCGGGGCTGGTGGTCACCTTCGGGGTGGCGATGGTCCTGATCACGGTCTTCCCGACCGAGCTGGTCGGCCCGCGGGGCCGGATGGTCTGGATCGTCCGGCGACTGGTGCAGGCCGTCTTCGGCGGGGACGGCCAGTTCGTGGCCGAGCCGTTGACCGGACCGCCCAGCTGGGTCAACAGTGTGATCGGCCTGCTGGCCGGGCTCACCTTCCTGGCCACCCTGCTGGCCCTGATCCAGTCCCAGCGACGCGCCGCCCTGATGTCGGCCGCCGACGAGCCCCGGGTCCGCGCCCTGGTGGCGGAGTCGCCGGAGGACTCGCTGGCCTATTTCGCGACCCGCCGGGACAAGTCGGTGGTCTTCGCCGAGGACGGCCGCTCGGCGATCACCTACCGGGTCGAGCTCGGGGTCTGCCTGGCCAGCAGCGACCCCATCGGACCGCCCGACCGCTGGCCCGCGGCCATCGCCGCCTGGCGCCGGCTGGCCGACACGTACGGCTGGACCCCGGCGGTGATCGGCGCGGGCGAGGACGGCGCCACGGCCTTCGCACGCTCCGGTCTGCGCGTCCTCCGGCTGGGCGACGAGGCGGTGCTGGAGACCCGGCAGTTCCGGCTCGACGGCCGTGACATGCGGCCGGTCCGGCAGGCGGTGCAGCGGCTGGAGCGGATGGGCTACCGCACCCGCGTACGCCGGCACCGCGACATCCCGCCCGCCGAGCTGGCCGGGCTGATCGAGCTCATCGACTCCTGGCGCGACACCGAGACCGAGCGCGGCTTCTCGATGGCCCTGGGTCGTCTCGGGGACCCCGCCGACGCCGACTGCCTGATGGTCGAGGCCCTCTTCCCGGCCGACCGGATGCCGCCGACCGGGGCCGAGGGGCCGGCCGCGGCCGGTGACCACCCCGGCTCGAGTGCCGTCGCCGGGGTGCTGTCCTTCGTGCCCTGGGGCGTCGACGGCTTCTCCCTGGACGTGATGCGCCGCAACCCGGTGGCCGACAACGGGATCACCGAGCTGATGGTGGCCGGGCTGATGGCCTCGGGCCGCGAGATCGGCCTGCGCCGGGTGTCGCTGAACTTCGCGGTCTTCCGCTCCGCCTTCGAGGAGGGGGCCCGGATCGGGGCCGGACCGGTGCTGCGGCTCTGGCGAAGGCTGCTGCTGGTCGCCTCGCGGTGGTGGCAGATCGAGTCCCTGTTCCGGTCCAACGTGAAGTACCGGCCCGAGTGGCAGCCGCGCTTCCTCTGCTTCGCCGAGACC